>NZ_KV839085.1:29656-51138 GCF_001838845.1 Staphylococcus sp. HMSC36A10 | reverse complement strand
AACTTGATTGTGACGAATAAATATACGCCAGAAAAACCGAATAAACCAATCTATCCTGAAAAACCAAAAGACAAAACACCACCAACTAAACCTGATCACTCTAATAAAGTTAAACCAACTCTCCCAGATGAGCCATCAAAAGTGGATAAGGATGATCAACCTAAAGATAATAAAACCAAACCTGAAAATCCTCTAAAAGAATTACCAAAAACTGGTATGAAGATTATAACTTCATGGATTACATGGGTATTTATAGGTATATTGGGATTGTATTTAATTTTAAGAAAAAGATTTAACTCATAAACCATTATAATTATTTTTATAGATAAGGCTATTCCTAGTTCTATGTATAATACATGATATAAATAGGTCACTTTTAATCTGTATGTAAGCAGACTAAAAGTGGCCTTTTAAACAAATAAAAACCCGTTAACGTGTTGTTAACGGTTAATAAGCTAATATTTATTTTAAATTTTTTAATATACGAGACATTTCTTCAATTTTACCAGCATGAAGTGGGATATGAATGGCATTTAATACTAATAACTCTTCTAAGTTATTACAACCAACAATTGGTTGTTTCAATTCAATTGCTAAATCATCTTCAGTTAGTTTTCGTGCACGTTCAGGTAATGTTTGAAGACCTTCTAAAATCGTTCCAATACTCGGTACTTCGCCCTTCCATTCATCTGGAGACGAACCATTTCCGAATAAAGGTCTATATATATTTAAATCAATATTCTCTTTACCAGTAACAGCTAAGGCTGATTCAAAAATTGTTAATACATGCCCAAATTGCCAATGAATGGTATTAGAAAAAGGCTTATGATAATCATCAAGTATCTTTTCAACTTTCCAAGTATCATACACATTTACTAAATATCCTAAACCCATATCAATGACATCAAATACCGTTTTTGTAGTCATTATTAATTCCTCCCCCCATAAATAAAACATACTTCCGTAAGTATTACCCTATTAACAAAGTTGTTAGTCATTTAAGGAATGTATTTTATTGGTGTACTTATAACTATTCCGTTGTGCCTAGAGCTATACGTAAATCCTCATCATTAGAAATAGCTTCAATGGCTGCAGTCAAACCTGCAACTATCTTTTCTAATGGCATAGATGGTGTATCGGGTTTACCAATGACCTGCTCTGGTATGTATGGCACATGGATAAATCCAAAGCGAAGATGAGGATAGTGCTTATCTTGTAAATAGCCTAAGTGATAAAGTACGTGATTACATACGAACGTACCTGCGCTATTTGAAAGTGCTCCAGGAAGTCCTTGATTAATAATACTTTGAGTCATTGCTTTAACTGGTAAATTTGAAAAATAAGCTGGCGCACCGTCTAAATGAATGGCTTGATCAATAGGTTGAAAGGCATCATTATCTGGGATACGTGCATCATCAATATTAATGGCGACACGTTCTGGGGTAATGGCATTTCTACCACCAGCTTGTCCTATAGCTAGTACAACATCATAGTGATTAGATGCCAACGTTTTATTTATCATAGTATCTACTTTCTTAAAAGAGGTTGGTAGTTTTAATTTATCGATTGTATGTGTGCCAATAATATTTTCGAGTAGAGACACAGCTTCCCAAGAGGGATTAATATTTTGATTGTCAAAAGGCGCAAACCCTGTTACTAAAATGTGCATTTTAAGACACCCCGCAGTATTAAAATTTAATTTAGTATAACACGCGCATAATTAAAAACATATCAGGTTATGTATGCGCATAAAAAACAGCCTTGAAAAACCTTTATAAATCGGATTTTCAAAGCGTGTTTTGAAAGGTATTTAATTAAAACTAAGCATGTTGATGTAAATCATCAAAGTTTGTTAAACGTTGTTGCCACTCATTATCACTAATATTATTTGCTTGAACATAACGATTACGCTCATGTTTAGCACATTCATAAGAGCATGCACCTAAATATTTAGTTTCGTTTTCTTCAGAAACTAATATTTGTTTATTACATTCTGGGTTAGCGTAATTAATATAACGTTCACATGGTTTGCCATCAAACCAATCCTTACCAATAATCGTTTTTTCAACTTGGTTGATATCAACACTGATACGGTCATCAAATACGTACATTTTACCGTCCCAATATTCACCTTTTGTTTCAGAATCTTTACCATATGTAGCAATACCGCCATGAAGTTGTGCTACATCTTCGAAACCTTCTTTTAAAAGCCATCCAGAAAATTTTTCGCATCGAATGCCACCAGTACAGTACGTAACCACTTTTTTATCTGCAAATAACGCTTTATTCTCTTTAATCCAGTCAGGCAAATCTCTAAAGCGCGTGATATTTGGACGAATTGCACCTCGGAAATGACCTAAATCAAATTCATAATCATTACGTGCATCAATAATGACTGTGTCATCATCTTCAAGAGCTTTTCTAAATTCTACAGGTGATAAATATTGGCCAGTTGTGTGTCTTGGATCGACGTCATCTTCTAAATCTAAAGCAACGATTTCTTTTCGAGGACGTACATGCATTTTCTTAAAAGCATGTCCTTCAGCTTCATCAATTTTAAACACCATATCTTTGAATCGTTCATCGGCATGCATATGTGCCATATATTGTTCGGTTTCTTCTTTTGTACCAGATAATGTGCCGTTAATACCTTCTGTAGAAACAAGAATTCTACCTTTTAAATGGTGTGCTTTGCAAAACGCTAAGTGATCCTGAGCAAACTGTTCAGGGTCATCAATCGTCGTATATTTATAATATAAAAGAACTTGATAGTTCATAGGTTAATCTCCTTCTATAAACATGTTATAAGCATGTTAATTTTTAAAATAAAGCGTCAATACGCATATTTATCTACGTCCATCATTTTAACAGAGTTGTATTGTCATTCAATATTTCTAGCTTGAAATCAGCCACTAGACCGATAAAATAGATAGATGAAACCGTTATCATTTTATTTGATAGTTATCTTGTTTAAAATAAAATTGATAGTTAAAACGAATGAAATGAAAGGAATGATCATGATGTCACAACAAGATTTACCTACATTATTTTATAGCGGGAAGTCCAATAGTGCTGTTCCAATTATATCTGAAAGTGAATTACAAACAATTACAGCTGAACCATGGCTTGAAATTTCCAAAAAAGGATTGCAGCTAGAAGGATTGAACTTTGATCGGCAGGGACAACTCTTTTTATTGGATGTATTCGAAGGCAATATTTTCAAAATCAATCCTGAAACGAAGGAAATCAAACGACCTTTTGTAAGCCATAAAGCGAATCCTGCAGCAATCAAAATACATAAAGATGGCCGATTATTCGTTTGTTATTTAGGAGATTTTAAATCTACAGGAGGCATTTTTGCAGCTACAGAAAATGGTGACAACATACAAGATATTATTGAAGATTTTTCAACAACTTATTGTATTGATGACATGGTATTTGATTCTAAAGGTGGATTTTATTTTACAGATTTTAGAGGATACTCTACCAATCCACTAGGGGGCGTTTATTATGTTGCGCCGGACTTTAGAACAGTGACGCCTATCATTCAAAATATTAGCGTAGCAAATGGTATTGCTTTAAGTACAGATGAAAAAGTACTATGGGTAACAGAAACTACAGCCAATCGATTACATCGCATTGCACTTGAAGATGATGGTGTGACGATACAACCATTTGGAGCTACTATACCATACTATTTTACAGGTCATGAAGGACCAGACTCATGTTGTATTGATAGTGACGATAATTTATACGTAGCAATGTATGGTCAAGGTCGAGTGTTAGTTTTTAATAAAAGGGGTTATCCAATAGGACAAATATTGATACCAGGCCGAGATGAAGGGCATATGTTACGTTCTACTCATCCGCAATTTATACCTGGAACAAATCAACTCATCATTTGTTCCAATGATATAGAAATGGGCGGAGGATCTATGCTTTATACAGTTAATGGCTTTGCAAAAGGTCATCAAAGTTTTCAGTTTCAATAAGACCTACCTGAATGAAAGGCGTCTTAAATTAGGGTGAACAGTTAGTGCTTGTTACACATGAGTTAAACGAAAAATGCCAACTATACCTAGGGATGATATAGTTGGCATTTCGTATATATATTAAAACAATGAGGATTGTGTAATGAGATTATTCTGAGATTGAGAATTCAGCTGATGCTTCGAATTTCACATCTTTGCCTAGCATTACGCCACCAGTTTCAAGTGCTTGGTTAAAGTTAATGCCGTAGTTTTCTCTATTGATTGTACCAGTAACAATAACACCTGTTACTTGAGAACCATCCATTGGATTTTTACTTACTCCGTTGAATTCAACATCGAATGTTTCTTCGTTAGTGATGCCTTTAATTGTTAAATCACCAACAACTTTGCTTTCAGATACTGATTTTGTCACAAATGTAATTTTATCAAATTCGTCAGTACCAAAGAAATCACCAGATTTTAAGTGGTTATCACGTGCTTCGTTTTTAGTGTTAATTGAGCTTGGAATAATTGTTGCAGTAGCTTTCAAAGTACTGAAGTCATTAATATCTCCTTCAACAGCTACATCAAATTGATCAAATGAACCTTTCACTTTAGAAACCATTAAATGTTTAATTTGGAATTCTAAACTACTGTGTGCACCATCAAAAGTAAAGTTAGTCATAATATAAAACCTCCATATTTTTATCTCTTAGATATATTTTTTATACTTGATATACATACAATACCACCTAAAAAACAAAGATGCAAGCATTTTATTTCGAATTCGAATATTTTCTGTGATGTATTTAAAGAATGACCTATAAAACACCACACTATTGTTATACCCTAGTCAATTAATTCAAACATAAAGAAGTGATTACAAGTCCGTGAAATTTAGTTAATGAGATAAATCTGACTATTATTATCATTTTTATAGTCACTACTATTGACTTTGCATCAAGTGACTCGTACTATTTTAATATAATTCTGAAAATTCAAAATACAGAACATTAAATATGTAGATAATATTTTTTTGAAGTTTTAAAAAAAGGAGGCATTTTATGGGAAATTATTTGGTATTGCAATCAGATTTTGGACTTAGTGATGGCGCTGTAAGTGCAATGTATGGAGTTGCATATACTGTAAGTGATGATATACGTGTTGAAAACTTAACGCATGATATACCACCGTATGACATTTGGGTAGCGTCATATCGTTTATATCAAACTGTAAAATACTGGCCTAAAGGCACAGTTTTTGTATCAGTGGTAGACCCGGGTGTAGGTAGTGATAGGCGGAGCATTGCTTGCTTAACATATTCAGGTCATTACATTATTACACCTGATAATGGTTCTTTAAGTCATATTAAACATTACGAAGGTATTAAAAAAGTTATCGAAATTGATGAAGTGAAAAGCCGATTGCCTCATTCGGAAGAAAGTCATACTTTTCATGGTAGAGATGTTTATGCATACAATGGTGCGAGATTAGCTGCAAATAAGATAGCGTTTGAACGTCTCGGTCAGGCAATTAATGTTGATAGTATTGAGGCATTAGAAATAAGAGAAGCGACAAAAAATGAGGATTCTGTTACAGGAAGCATTGATATTTTAGATATCAGATTTGGGTCATTATGGACAAATATTCCATTGGCATTCTTAAAATCCTTGGAAATTGTTCATGGTAATAATTTGGTGGTAACAATTTATCATCAAGATAAGAAAGTCTATCAAAATATTATTAAATTTGCGCGATCGTTTGCAGATGTTAATGTGGGTGAACCTCTTGTGTATGTTAACTCGCTAGTAAATATTGGTGTAGCGGTCAATCAAGACTCATTTTCAGATTTATATCATATTGGTACTGGAAATGATTGGACGATTCATTTATCTAAAGCACCATCAATTTAATGAATTTTTTATGTAAGGAGTAATGAAGATGAAAAAACAAGATATTTCAGTTAAAACTGTTGTTGCGATTGGTATAGGAGCAGCGGTATTTGTGATTTTAGGGCGTTTTGTTGTAATACCAACAGGTTTTCCTAATACGAATATAGAAACATCTTATGCATTTTTAGCATTAATATCTGCAATATTTGGGCCTTTTGCTGGTTTAATGACTGGATTAGTTGGACACGCTATTAAAGATTTCACGACATACGGTAGTGCTTGGTGGAGTTGGGTTATTTGTTCAGGAATTATAGGCTGTTTATATGGATGGATTGGCCTAAAATTAAATCTTTCTTCAGGCCGATTTTCTAGGAAATCGATGATTTATTTTAATATCGGTCAAATTATTGCGAATATTATTTGCTGGGCACTTATTGCACCAACATTAGATATTTTGATTTATAACGAACCGGCTAACAAGGTTTATACACAAGGTGTTATCTCTGCAGTATTAAATATTATTTCAGTTGGCATTATTGGGACAATATTATTAAAAGCATATGCTTCATCTCAAATAAAAAAAGGTAGTTTACGTAAAGAATAATCATTTTGTTGAATCAGATATGTAAATGAATGTAGAAAGGTAATGATATATCATGACTGAACCAATTATCTCGTTCAAAGACTTTAGTTTTCAATATCATAGTCAAGCAACACCTACATTACAGAATATAAATGTTGATATTTATCCAGGAGAAAAAGTGCTAGTAGTTGGTGCTTCAGGTAGTGGTAAATCGACTTTTGCAAATTGCATAAACGGATTAATTCCATTTAAAACTAAAGGTAACATAACCGGGGAACTATATATAAATAATCAAGATGCAACCGTTAGTTGTTTACATGATAGATCTAATGTTGTTGGTACAGTTTTACAAGATACAGATGGACAGTTCATAGGCTTAACAGCAGCTGAAGATATGGCCTTTTTATTAGAAAATAATTGTGTTGAACAAGATGATATGAAGAAAAATGTAAGTTATTGGGCTGAAAAAGTTGGCATGATAGAACATTTAAATCACCGACCGCAAGATTTATCTGGAGGTCAAAAACAACGCGTTTCATTAGGTGGTATATTAATCCATCGTACGCCTATTTTAATATTGGATGAGCCACTGGCCAATTTAGATCCTGCGACAGGACATGAAACGCTGAGATTGTTAAACAATATTCATGAAGAAACAAAGTCAACGATGATTATTGTCGAACATCGATTAGAAGAATCATTAGATGATACGTTTGATAGAGTTCTTCTTTTTAAAGATGGAAAAATCATCGCTAATACAACGCCTAGTGATTTGCTAAAATCATCTAAGCTTAAAGAAGCAGGCATACGTGAACCATTATACTGTACAGCGCTTAAATATGCAGAAGTAGATGTCGAATCCATTGATAACTTAGCGAATTTACGTGACGTTTGTATGAGTGAACATGTTAAATTTAAAGTGAAAAAATGGATAGATGAAACATCTGCAAATAATGATAATAAGTACAAATCTGAACCGCTATTAGAATTAAATGAGGTATGTGTTCAATATAGTGACTATAGTAATAGTGTACTTAATAATGTTCAATTAAATGTTTATAGAAGAGAAATGCTTAGTATAGTTGGTCACAATGGTGCCGGCAAATCAACACTTGCTAAAGCAATTTGTGGATTTTTAGATATAACAGGTAATATCCAATTTTGTAATAGGGGATTTAATCAATTGTCAATTAGCGAACGATCTGAATTCGTAGGTTATGTGATGCAAAATCCAAATCATATGATTTCCGAAAAAATGATTTACGATGAAGTAGCATTAGGGTTAAGAGCACGAGGTATGAAAGAATCAGATATAAAGATACGGGTAGAGAATGTGCTCAAAATATGCGGACTTTATGCATTTCGGAATTGGCCAATTGTAGCTTTAAGCTATGGTCAAAAAAAGAGGGTCACTATAGCATCTGTTTTAGTCTTAAATCCGGAAATAATCATATTGGATGAACCGACTGCTGGTCAAGATTTCTATCATTATAATGAGATAATGTCATTTTTAATTGAGCTAAACAGACAAGGGAAGACGATTATTATGATTACGCATGATATGCATTTATTGTCTGAGTATAGTTCAAGAACAGTTGTATTATCAAAAGGTCAAGTCGTTGCTGATACCACGCCAGTATTGGTTTTAAATGATAAAAAAATCTGTGAGATTGCATCATTGAGACAAACATCGCTATTTGAAATGGCCGAATATATAGGGATTAGCGAGCCACAGAAATTAGTACAATTATTTATTAACCATGATAGGAAGGTGAGACGCCAATGAATCAATATAATACTATAGGTTTTCACCCGGGAAATAGTCGTATTCATCAATTAAATGCGACTGTTAAACTTTTATTCTTATTAGTTGTTTCTATTTCTGCAATGGTGACTTATGACACAAGATATTTAATTTTAATTAGTGTTTCATCTATTTTATTGTTCAAATATGCTCATATTGAATGGAAACAAGTTCGTTTTGTTGTTAAATTCATTCTGTTTTTCACAATATTAAATATTATTGCCGTATACATATTTGATCCTGAATATGGTGTGAAGATTTATAATCAGCGTACAGAGTTAATCAATGGTATTGGTCGATTTACGCTAACATCACAGGAATTATTCTATCTTTTTAATCTAATATTAAAATATATTAGTACAGTTCCTTTAGCGTTAATATTTTTATTCACAACGAATCCGAGTCATTTTGCTGCAAGTTTAAATCAGCTAGGTGTGAATTATAAAATCAGTTACGCAGTCTCACTAGCATTAAGGTATATTCCAGATATTCAAGAAACATATTTTAATATTTCACAAGCGCAACAAGCAAGAGGATATGATAATTCGAAAAAGGCGAAATTTACTAGCCGTGTTAAAGGTATCAAACGCATTGTGTTACCTTTAATATTTTCTAGTATCGAAAGAATTGACACTATTAGTACTGCTATGGAGTTAAGACAATTCGGACAGTATAAAAGGAGAACCTGGTACGTCAAAAAACAATTAAAAAAAGATGATTATGTTGTTTTGTGTTTGACGTTAATACTTCTGATGTTAGTAGTTACATTATTCTTTTTAAATAATAGTCGATATTTCAACCCGTGGTATTAGCATTCATATAAATAGTCTTTAAATAGAAATAGGAGGGAGACATTTAATGATAAATACTGAAAGATTAAATTTAATGATTCCAAGTTCCTCGCATTTAATTGAACTTTATAATATTTGTAGTCATCCACAAGCAAATATATACACTCCCAAAGGTTTACATAATTCCAAATTAGACACACAACGGTGGATTGAAAAATGGCGAAACCATTGGCAACAATATCAATTTGGTTACTTTGTATTGGTAAAAAAAATAGATTGTAGTGTTATTGGTATTTGTGGATATGAATATCGACAATTAAAGCAAGAAACAGTATTAAATTTATTTTATAAATTACATCCAAGTTTTGAAGGACAAGGGTACGCATGTGAGGCTATTACAGCAATCACAAATTTTGTGAATTATATCGATCAAGAAACAGTAAAAGTTATCAGGACAAATAAGTGTAACCAACGTTCAATAAATTTAGCAGAAAGGCTTAAATTCAAGCGAGACAAAGCTATGGACGACATTATCAATCAAGGAGATATTGTGTTTTATAAATAAAATACTATGACATTATCTAAAAAATAAAATTAAAATCCCAACAGTTTCTTAAAAAGTTATGAGCCACATAATAAAAATGTTATAATTGTGCATAATAAAACATAGGGAGAATGTTTAATGCATAAAAAATATTTATTGCTATTTTTTCTGTTATTATCAGTTGCATTGTTATATAGCTGTTCCAAGCAAAATGAGAAAGCTCAAAATAAATCTGTTAATCCAAATGAGTATGCAAAGCATAAATCGAAAATGGATGAACATTGGGAAACATATCACGGCCAAGTTTATCATGTGTTTTATCACCCATTAATTACAGACCCAAAAGTTGCGTTTACAGGAGATACACACCAAGCTAAGGGCAACAATGATTGGATGATTACTGTAAGTGAATTTAAAAAATCATTGAACGAATTATATAAAAATAATTACATCATCGTTAATCCACATGATGTATACGACTTATCATCTCATCATGTAAAAGCCAAAAAAATAAAATTGCCGAAAGGTAAAAAGCCACTAATCATCTCAATTGATGATATGAATTACTATAGTTACATGAGACACCATGGTTATGCTGACCGTTTAGTACTCGATAAAAATAAACATGTTGTTTCTGAAACTACAGACAAAAAAGGCCATGCTACTTATTCTGATGACAATGATATCGTGCCAATTTTAAATAAATTTGTAAAAGAGCATCCAGATTTTTCTTTAAATGGTGAAAAAGGTGTTGTTGCTTTAACCGGTTATGAGGGCGTATTAGGTTATCGCACGAATGAATTAACGAGTAAAGATTATACAAAGAATAAAAAGGCAGCTGAGGAAGTTGTTCGCGCAATGAAACGGGATGGATGGTCATTTGCGAGTCATTCATATGGTCACATTAATTTTGAAAAAACATCTTTAGAAGGTATTAAACGTGATACTAAAAGATGGAAAGATGAAGTTGAACCAATTGTAGGTAAAACAGATATGTTTGTATTTCCACATGGCGCACAGGATAGACATACACAAGCGTATGATTATTTGGTAGATGAAGCAGAGTTTAAGTTTATTGCAGGTGTCGGTCCAAACAATTTTACAGATATATCAGCAACGAACGTTTACCAAGATAGGGTTGCGATTGATGGTCTAAACTTATTTGAATTTAAATATAAACTCAAACCGTTTTTTAATCCTGAAAATGTATATAGTAAACAAGATAGACGTTACTTTAAAGGGAATCGGGATTATGAAGAATAGTTAAATTTAATAAAAAGATAGAAAGAAAATAACTTTACATAATAAGGCAAGGACAATATGTGCAAGAAGTACAACTTCAATATAAAAATCTTGGTTAAGCATTTTTATAGGCACAAATGTCTTGCCTTTTTTATTTTAAAAAATTTTAAAATCAATACACCGAATTTTCTGAAAAAGGTTGTAATGTATTGCTAAAAATGATAAGTTATTAATCATATTACACTTTAGCGTGGTAGAGAAGTAAAGCAAACAACGAAAATACCAAGTGATTTTAAATACAGTATTGAAAGTAAAGGGTGGTCGAGTGAATAATTCAGAACAATTAATTGCGTTAAAAGAATCGGAAACAGCATTTTTAAAATATTTTAATAAAGCGGATTATGAGTTAGTTGATTTTAGTGTGGTTGAAAAGTTGGACTGGAAACAATTGAACCATGAGGATTTGCAGCAGATGGGTGAGCGAAATTTTTGGCAACATGAGCATCAAATTTATGCACTTCGAAATGATTTTACAGATCAATTATTGCGTTATTACTCAATGTATCCAACTGCAGCAACAAAAGTGGCATACACAGGTTTAATCATTCGGAATAATGAAGCGGCTGTACAAGTGGGTTTGGAAAACTATGCACCATCATTAGCGAATGTACAACAGAGCTTAAAGCTATTTATTCAGTTTATTCAACAGCAGTTGAGAGACAACGTGCATTTTGTTGTATTGGGACATTATCAATTGCTTGATGCCTTACTCGATAAATCGTTACAAACACCAGACATACTATCAATGATTGAGGAACGTAATTTATCGGGACTGGTTACATATTTGTCGACTGAACATCCAATCGTGCAAATCTTGAAAGAGAATACGCAACAACAATTAAATGTATTGGAACACTATATTCCAAATGACCATCCAGCACTCGTTGAATTAAAAATATGGGAACGTTGGTTACATACACAAGGTTACAAAGACATCCATTTAGATATTACTGCGCAGCCACCTAGATCCTATTACACAGGTTTATTTATTCAATGTCATTTTGCTGAAAATGAATCTCGAGTTTTAACAGGTGGTTATTACAAAGGAAGCATCGAAGGGTTTGGATTAGGATTAACACTTTAAGTAAGGGAGTATGCACAATGTTAAGAATCGCCATAGCCAAAGGACGTCTAATGGATAGTTTAATTAACTATTTAGATGAAATTGAATATACGAAATTATCAGAAACATTAAAAAATAGAGAACGCCAATTATTATTAAGTGTAGATAATATTGAATGCATTTTAGTAAAAGGAAGTGACGTGCCAATCTATGTGGAACAAGGAATGGCAGACATAGGCATTGTTGGTAGCGACATATTAGATGAGCGCCAATATAATGTTAATAATTTGTTGAATATGCCTTTTGGAGCATGTCATTTTGCGGTTGCAGCGAAACCTGAAACGACCAATTATCGTAAAATCGCAACGAGTTATGTTCATACTGCTGAAACATATTTTAAATCAAAAGGTATTGATGTCGAATTGATTAAATTGAATGGCTCTGTTGAATTGGCCTGTGTCGTAGATATGGTAGACGGAATTGTCGACATCGTTCAAACAGGTACTACGCTAAAAGCGAACGGACTGGTTGAAAAGCAACATATTAGTGATATCAATGCAAGATTAATAACTAATAAAGCAGCTTATTTTAAAAAATCACAATTAATAGAGCAATTTATTCGCTCTTTGGAGGTGTCTATTGCCAATGCTTAATGCACAACAATTTTTAAATCAATTTTCATTAGAAGCACCATTAGATGAGTCATTGTATCCAATTATTCGCGATATTTGTCAGGAAGTTAAAGTTCATGGAGATAAGGCTTTGAAAATGTATAATCTAACATTCGATCATACGAAAACAGATCATTTAGAAATTAGTCATGAACAAATTAAAGCAGCATTTGACACATTAGATGAAAAAACAAAACAAGCATTACAACAAAGTTATGAAAGAATTAAAGCATATCAAGAAAGTATTAAACAGACGAATCAACAGTTAGAAGAATCAGTGGAGTGTTATGAAATATACCATCCACTAGAAAGTGTGGGTATTTATGTGCCTGGTGGCAAAGCAAGTTATCCATCAACGGTTCTAATGACAGCGACTTTAGCACAAGTAGCAGGTGTAGAAAATATTGTTGTTGTGACACCACCTCAACCTAACGGAGTATCCCAAGAGGTATTAGCTGCATGTTATATTACGCAAGTTAATCAAGTGTTTCAAGTTGGTGGTGCTCAAAGTATTGCTGCATTGACTTATGGAACAGAAACGATACCTAAAGTTGATAAGATTGTAGGTCCAGGTAACCAATTTGTTGCATATGCCAAAAAATATTTATTTGGACAGGTAGGTATTGATCAAATTGCAGGACCAACAGAAATAGCACTGATTATTGACGACACCGCAGATTTAGATGCCATCGTATATGATGTATTTGCGCAAGCAGAACATGATGAATTAGCACGTACATATGTCATTAGTGAAGATGCGCAAGTCCTTAAAGATTTAGAATCACGTATTGCTAAAGCATTGCCTAATGTGGACAGATACGACATTGTTTCTAAAAGTATCGCTAATCAACACTATCTTATCCATGCTAGTAATTTTGATGAAGCATGCCATGTCATGAATACAATCGCGCCTGAACATGCGTCGATTCAAACAGTAAATCCTCAACCATATATTGAAAAAGTGAAATATGTGGGTGCATTGTTTATTGGACATTATTCGCCAGAGGTCATAGGAGATTACGTTGCAGGTCCAAGTCATGTATTACCTACAAATAGAACAGCTAGATTTACCAATGGGTTATCGGTCAATGATTTCTTAACACGGAACACGGTCATCCATTTATCAAAAGATACGTTTGAACAAATTGCTGATTCAGCACAACATATTGCTCATGTTGAAGCATTATACAATCACCAGCAGTCTATTTTAATACGTCAGTCTTAGGGGAGTGTAATTGAAATGATTTATATTGATAAAAATGAAAGTCCAGTTACGCCGTTGGATGAAAAAACAATGACGTCTATTATTAGTGCAACGCCATATAATTTATATCCTGATGCAGCATATGAACAATTCAAGGAAGCTTATGCTAAGTTTTACGGATTATCGCCTGAACAAATTATTGCAGGAAATGGATCTGATGAATTGATTCAAAAGTTAATGCTGATCATGCCAGAAGGTCCGGCATTAACGCTAAATCCTGATTTTTTTATGTATCAAGCATATGCGGCACAAGTAAATCGTGAAATTGCATTTGTAGATGCAGGATCAGATTTAACGTTTGATTTGGAAACCATTTTAACGAAAATCGATGAAGTACAACCATCATTTTTTATTATGAGTAATCCACATAACCCTTCAGGCAAGCAATTTGATACGGCATTTTTAACAGCTATTGCAGATAAGATGAAAGCATTAAACGGATACTTTGTCATTGATGAAGCATATTTAGATTATGGTACGGCATATGACGTGGAACTGGCACCACACATCTTAAGAATGCGTACATTATCAAAGGCGTTTGGAATTGCCGGCTTAAGATTAGGTGTCTTAATTAGTACTGCTGGAACGATAAAGCATATTCAAAAAATAGAACATCCATATCCATTAAATGTATTTACGCTAAATATTGCGACTTATATTTTTAGACATAGAGAAGAGACAAGAGTATTTTTAACGATGCAACGACAGTTAGCTGAGCAGTTAAAACAAATATTTGATACACATGTTGCAGATAAAATGTCAGTATTCCCATCAAATGCCAATTTTGTACTTACTAAAGGTTCAGCAGCGCAACAATTAGGACAATACGTATATGAACAAGGATTTAAACCTCGCTTTTATGGTGAGCCGGTGATGAAGGGCTATGTAAGATACTCAATTGCAACAGCATCGCAGTTAAAGCAATTAGAAGAAATTGTTAAAGAATGGAGTGCAAAATATGATTTATCAAAAACAACGAAACACAGCTGAAACACAACTAAATATTTCAATATCAGATGACCAGTCACCATCGCATATTAATACAGGTGTGGGCTTTTTAAATCATATGTTAACATTGTTTACATTTCATAGCGGTCTGTCATTAAACATTGAGGCACAAGGTGATATTGACGTAGATGATCACCATGTAACTGAAGATATCGGCATTGTCATTGGCCAATTGTTACTTGAAATGATTAAAGATAAAAAGCATTTCGTTCGTTATGGAACGATGTACATTCCAATGGATGAAACATTAGCACGTGTCGTTGTGGATATAAGTGGGCGCCCATACCTATCATTCAATGCATCATTAAGTAAAGAAAAAGTTGGTACGTTTGATACGGAGTTAGTAGAAGAATTTTTTAGAGCGGTCGTAATCAATGCAAGATTAACAACGCATATTGATTTAATTCGTGGAGGTAATACACACCATGAAATTGAAGCTATATTCAAAGCGTTTTCCCGTGCATTAGGCATAGCGCTAACTGCAACTGATGATCAGCGTGTGCCGTCATCGAAAGGTGTGATTGAATGATTGTCATCGTTGATTATGGATTAGGGAATATTAGTAATGTAAAACGCGCTATTGAACATTTAGGGTATGAGGTGGTTGTCTCAAATACCTCAAAAATAATCGATCAAGCAGAAACAATCATATTGCCCGGTGTCGGCCATTTTAAAGATGCGATGTCAGAGATAAAACGATTAAATCTCAATGCAATATTGGCTAAGAATACTGATAAGAAGATGATTGGTATTTGTTTAGGCATGCAATTAATGTATGAGCATAGTGATGAAGGCGATGCATCTGGATTAGGGTTTATCCCAGGAAATATTTCGCGTATCCAAACAGAATACCCAGTGCCACACTTAGGCTGGAATAATTTAGTGAGTAAGCACCCTATGTTAAATCAAGATGTTTATTTCGTACATTCTTATCAAGCGCCGATGTCAGAAAATGTCATTGCATATGCGCAGTATGGTACTGATATTCCAGCAATTGTTCAATTTAACAATTATATTGGTATTCAATTCCATCCTGAAAAAAGCGGTACATATGGGTTGCAAATTTTGCGTCAGGCAATACAAGGGGGATTTATAAATGATTGAATTATGGCCAGCGATTGATTTGATTGGGTCAACAAGTGTGAGGTTAACAGAGGGTAAATATGATAGTGAAGAAAAAATGTCACGCTCGGCTGAAGAAAGTATTGCTTACTATAGTCAATTTGAATGTGTGAATCGTATTCATATCGTCGACTTGATAGGTGCTAAGGCACAGCATGCCCGAGAGTTTGATTATATTAAGTCATTGAGGAGATTAACAACCAAAGATATTGAAGTAGGTGGTGGCATTCGTACGAAGTCACAAATCATGGACTACTTTGCCGCAGGGATTAATTATTGCATAGTTGGAACGAAAGGCATTCAAGATACTGATTGGCTTAAAGTGATGGCACATACATTTCCAGGTCGCATTTATTTATCTGTTGATGCTTATGGAGAAGATATTAAAGTGAACGGATGGGAAGAGGACACAGAGTTAAATTTATTTAGTTTTGTGAGACAGTTATCGGATATACCTCTTGGAGGCATTATATATACTGATATTGCTAAAGATGGCAAAATGTCCGGACCTAACTTTGAATTAACTGGTCAATTAGTAAAGGCAACGACGATTCCTGTCATTGCTTCCGGTGGTATTAGACATCAGCAAGATATTCAACGATTAGCGTCGCTAAATGTTCACGCTGCTATTATAGGAAAGGCTGCACATCAAGCATCTTTTTGGGAGGGGCTAAAATGATTAAAAAACGTATCATTCCATGTTTAGATGTCAAAGATGGTCGTGTCGTTAAAGGGATTCAATTTAAAGGATTAAGGGATATTGGGAATCCTGTTGATTTAGCAATGTATTACAATGAAGCGGGTGCTGATGAATTAGTATTTTTAGACATCTCTAAGACGGAAGAGGGTCATAGCTTAATGCTAGAAGTGATTGAACAGACAGCGTCACGCTTGTTTATCCCTCTTACTGTAGGGGGTGGGATTCAAAGTCTCGATGATATTACCCAATTGTTAAATCATGGTGCAGATAAAGTATCATTAAATTCAAGTGCTTTAAAAAATCCACAGCTCATTAAACAAGCGAGTGATAAATTCGGTAGACAATGCATCTGTATAGCAATTGATAGCTATTATGATCCTGAAAGAAAAGCACATTATTGTTGTACGCATGGTGGTAAAAAGATGACAAATATTAAAGTATATGACTGGGTACAGCAAGTAGAACAGTTAGGTGCAGGTGAGCTCCTCATTACAAGTATGGGACATGATGGTATGAAGCAAGGATTTGATATTGAACACCTAGCAAATATTAAGTCTCTTGTAAATATTCCAATCATTGCTTCTGGTGGTGGTGGCAATGCACAACACTTTGTAGAATTATTTGATCAGACGGATGTTTCTGCAGGTTTAGCTGCAAGTATATTACATGACCGAGAAACGACGGTTCAATCTATTAAAGAAGTGATACGGCAAGGGGGTATAGCAGTAAGATGACCAAATATAAAATTGATTTTAGCAAAGGTTTAGTGCCAGCAATTTTACAAGATAATCAAACAAAACAAGTATTGATGTTGGGCTATATGAATCAAGAAGCTTTTGATAAAACGATAGAAGATGGTGTGGTATGTTTCTATTCGCGGTCGAAACAACGGCTATGGACAAAAGGTGAAACATCTGGTCATACGCAACGTGTTAAAGATATTCATGTAGATTGCGACAATGACACTATTTTAATTGATGTCATACCAAATGGACCAACATGTCATACAGGCAGTCAAAGTTGTTTCAACACAGAAGTTCCATTTTCAGTGCAAACATTAGCGCAGACAGTTCAAGATAGTGCCCAATCCAATAATGAAAAGTCATATACAAAATATTTATTAACAGAAGGTATAGAAAAGATTACGAAAAAATATGGTGAAGAAGCTTTTGAAGTCGTAATTGAAGCAATTAAAGGTGACAAAAAAGCATTTGTAAGTGAAGTAGCAGATGAACTTTATCATTTATTTGTCTTGATGCATGCGCTAGGCGTCGATTTTTCAGAAATTGAGGCAGAATTAGCGCGTAGACATCATAAGCGCAATAACTTTAAAGGCGAACGACAAAATATCGAACAGTGGTAAAACAAGTATGGGCTGAGATATAGAGAAAAGGGTCATGGCTTATACACTTACAAATATTGTGGAAAACGTGACATTTTCAAGTTTAAAATACGACACCAACATATTTTAACTATGAATGCTGTGATGGTACTAAAGTTGCAAACGCGTTATAGATAAGTAGTGGATAATCACAATACGAAACCAAAAATAATTATGAAAAGTGAATTGAGCAACTCAGGAATAGATGTCACTGTTAAAGATGTTGAAAAGTATATGAATCGATATAATGAAGTTATGAAGGGAAAAATGGCGAAAAAGCTAAAGAGAATTTAGTAACCTTTAATATCATAGTTGTCTTTACATTCTTTGTATTTATACTGTAAATAAAAATATATCTAGCCTGAAATAGAAATGTCATAGCCTATTTAAAAGACAATCTCCATTAGAACTAAGATGTGCATCCCGAAAGTTAGACTAAAAAACTAACTTTATGGGATGTATTTTTATGCTAATCATCATAAATTCGAGATTAAGTTAAAGGTAGTTCAAGAGTAATTAAACAATAAATTAAAAATAGTAGGATACTTACTTTGAGGGAAGAAAATTAACTGTATATATTTAGTTTAGGAACAAGTATTACGGTTTATCCTGATACAATTATTGTGGATGGGATGATATTTTTAGGTTTAAAATACGACACCAGCAAACATAATAACTGTAATAGCTCATAAATCTCCCCATATAGCTAATCTAAAAAAATAATACATCATTGGAATTAAGCCCCAAGCATGTAAATATTAAAAATCAAAAAAGATATATGTAAAAAAGTTACAATTTGCATAATTAAATTGTGTCTAATTATTGACTAATTAAATTTTGCCAAATATAATATTAATTAATAATTTGAAATGATTAGCGTATACACTTTAAATTCTCTTTGGAGAATATATTTTTTAAATACAAATGTAAACGCTTTCTCGTCAAATTAAACAATAGAAAGGATGGTCATTATGAGTGCTTGGTTAAGTAAATTATTTGAGTTTATTCCTCGAATAATTATCAATTTGTTTATCTAAAATAAAAAAATAGAGGTGCTGACAATGATGAAAAGTCAAAATAAGTATAGTATTCGTAAATTTAGTGTAGGTGCATCTTCCATTTTAATAGCTACATTACTATTTTTAAGTGGTGGACAAGCACAAGCAGCTGAGAAGCAAGTGAATATGGGAAATTCACAGGAGGATACAGTTACAGCACAATCTATTGGGGATCAACAAACTAGGGAAAATGCTAATTATCAACGTGAAAACGGTGTTGACGAACAGCAACATACTGAAAATTTAACTAAGAACTTGCATAATGATAAAACAATATCAGAAGAAAATCATCGTAAAACAGATGATTTGAATAAAGATCAACTAAAGGATGATAAAAAATCATCGCTTAATAATAAAAATATTCAACGTGATACAACAAAAAATAACAATGCTAATCCTAGCGATGTAAATCAAGGGTTAGAACAGGCTATTAATGATGGTAAACAAAGTAAAGTGGCGTCACAGCAACAGTCAAAAGAGGCAGATAATAGTCAAGATTCAAACGCTAATAACAATCTACCTTCACAAAGTCGAATAAAGGAAGCACCATCATTAAATAAGTTAGATCAAACAAGTCAACGAGAAATTGTTAATGAGACAGAAATAGAGAAAGTACAACCACAACAAAATAATCAAGCGAATGATAAAATTACTAACTACAATTTTAACAATGAACAAGAAGTGAAACCTCAAAAAGACGAAAAAACACTATCAGTTTCAGATTTAAAAAACAATCAAAAATCACCAGTAGAACCAACAAAGGACAATGACAAGAAAAATGGATTAAATTTATTAAAAAGTAGTGCAGTAGCAACGTTACCAAACAAAGGGACAAAGGAACTTACTGCAAAAGCGAAAGATGATCAAACGAATAAAGTTGCCAAACAAGGGCAGTATAAAAATCAGGATCCTATCGTTTTAGTGCATGGTTTCAATGGGTTTACAGATGATATTAATCCTTCAGTGTTAGCTCATTATTGGGGCGGTAATAAAATGAACATTCGCCAAGATTTAGAAGAAAATGGTTACAAAGCTTATGAAGCAAGTATAAGTGCTTTTGGAAGTAACTATGACCGCGCAGTTGAACTTTATTATTATATCTAAGGCGGTCGTGTAGATTATGGTGCAGCACATGCAGCAAAATATGGACATGAACGTTATGGAAAAACATACGAAGGAATTTACAAAGACTGGAAACCAGGACAGAAGGTACACCTAGTTGGACATAGTATGGGCGGTCAAACGATACGTCAACTAGAAGAATTACTGCGTAATGGTAATCGTGAAGAAATAGAGTATCAAAAGAAACATGGTGGCGAAATTTCTCCACTATTCAAAGGTAATCATGACAATATGATTTCATCAATTACTACTTTAGGAACACCACATAATGGTACACACGCATCAGATTTAGCTGGTAATGAAGCTTTAGTGAGACAAATCGTATTTGATATCGGTAAAATGTTTGGTAATAAAAATTCAAGAGTAGACTTCGGGTTGGCTCAATGGGGTCTAAAACAGAAGCCAAATGAATCATATATTGATTATGTCAAACGCGTTAAACAATCTAATTTATGGAAATCAAAAGATAATGGATTTTACGATCTGACGCGTGAGGGTGCAACAGATTTAAATCGTAAAACGTCGTTGAACCCTAACATTGTGTATAAAACATACACTGGTGAAGCAACGCACAAAGCATTAAATAGCGATAGACAAAAAGCAGACTTAAATATGTTTTTCCCATTTGTGATTACTGGTAACTTAATCGGTAAAGCTACTGAAAAAGAATGGCGAGAAAACGATGGTTTAGTATCCGTTATTTCTTCTCAACATCCATTTAATCAAGCTTATACAAAAGCGACAGATAAAATTCAAAAAGGCATTTGGCAAGTGACGCCTACAAAACATGATTGGGATCATGTTGACTTTGTAGGACAAGACAGTTCTGATACAGTGCGCACAAGAGAAGAATTACAAGATTTTTGGCATCATTTAGCAGACGATTTAGTGAAAACTGAAAAGCTGACTGATACTAAGCAAGCATAATTTATAAAGTAAAGGGAGGAATTAATAATGACTGCAGACTTCTTTCAATTAATCGGATCATTATTTAGAATTCTAAAAGAATTATTCAAGTAAAACATTGGCGAGGCCCCAACAAAGAGAAATTGGATTCCCAATTTCTACAGACAATGCAAGTTGGCGGGGCCCCAACAAAGAAGCTGGCGGAAAGTCAGCCTACAATAATGTGCAAGTTGGGGTGGGACGACAAAGAGAAATTGAATTCCCAGTTTCTACAGACAATGCAAGTTGGGGTGGGACGAC
>NZ_KV839085.1:0-29556 GCF_001838845.1 Staphylococcus sp. HMSC36A10 | reverse complement strand
TTTGCGAAAATATCATTTCTGTCCCACTCCCATTGGCATTTACGAAGTTTAAATGTGCAATTAGAATATATGTATAACAATATTAAACACGCGGTAAAACGAAGTCAGTCAATTCAAATTGATTTCGCCCACCGCGTGTTTTTAACATAGCTTAATAATTAATAAGCATTAATGTTCAATTTATATGGTTGTTTTCCAATAATAAACCTAAAGATATAGAATTCACGCAATATCATGCCGACACCTATACATAATCCTAAAATGAATAGTAGTGATATCGCTAGAAAGACAATTGTATTATCCTCAAATATATTTGTATATGCAAACAATGAGTCTAGAATGATTGGATGTAATAAATAAATAAAGAATGAGAAAGCACTAATCATTTGAATCGTATTAAATAACATTGTTTTAAAATGCGTGCAAATACCCAAGATAACAATAAACATAATACTATTGTATGGTGTTAATGAATATGAAAAGCTGGTAACGTTCCAATAGTCTCCATTTGCTAACGCAATAAACACAAAATAAGTAGCTACAGCTAATACAATCATAATAACTAAATAACGTTCTAAGAAATTTAATACACGTTCGTAGTTATAACCCATATATGCACCTAAAAAGAAATAAAAAATCCATCCGAATATTATAGTGTTTTCACTTAATGGATAATAGTGTAGCACGGTATCGTGAAACGCTGTGTTGTTCGTAAAGTAATATAAAAATGATTGCTGTAAAATAAAAGATAACAATAATAATATTTTACTGTTGAATAGGTTATAGTTAATTTTAAAAATGATATAACTCAAAATAAAGAATTGCATGATAACAACGATAAAATAGCCATACCATTGACCTAATAGGACATTTTCAATGAATTGTTTATTGAAACTTGAATCTGTTAATAATGATTCACTATAACTGTAAAACAATCCCATTAATATGTAAGGAATAAGTATATATTTTACGCGTGTAGTTAAGTATCTATAGGTGACTTTTTGGTAATTCAAGGTTGTCAGTAACTGTGACAAGATAATAAAGCAAGGTGTACCAAAAATCACAATATTACGAATGTAAAATTGTAATACTAAGGATCCTCCCTCCATATTCTCATGTTTTAAAGTAATTTGTGTAAGTAAATGTGTGATAATAATAATTGCACATATAATAGCACGTAAATATACGAGTTCAAGTCTAATCTTTTTCATGGAATCCGTCCCATCTCTTAATTAAATGCTCAAAAGCATCATCACTAATTAATATTCTAGGGATGTAATAATCATTGGAGTTCGGAGTGACTGCTTTTTCCTCTAATGAAAAACCGTATTTTAACCCAGCTTTTTTGATTACCGGTAATTTATCGTCATTCATCAAGCCATAAGGATAGGCTATAGTTTTCTGCGACTTTTTAAAGTTTTTAGTTAGATATTTTTCACTTTTGTTTAAATCTTTTATGATTGTAGCTTCAGAAGCTTTCATTAATTTTGACTTATTATTTTTAGATAAGTTATGCAAATCGTGGGTATGTGTTTCAAATTCCCATAACCCAGTTTTATACATTTCTTTTAGTTCTTTTTTACTAATCATATCGAGGTTGTGAAAGTTTTCTTCCCCAACATGACCTGTGATAATAAACCCAGTTGCCGGTATTTTATATTTTTTTAAGATTGGATAAGCATTTTCATAAATAGTTTCATCCATATCATCAAAGTTAATCCATACACTTCGTTTTGGAAACTTACCTTTTTTCTTGTAATATAAAAATTCTTTCAAGGTTAAAAATTTAGCATCATGTGATTTTAGCCATTTTATTTGAGATTCAAATTGTGATTGACTAACACTATAATTTTTAATTTCTTTACTACTAGAAAAGAAGTAAATAAAATTATTCAGAAAATTCGCTTTTCTTACACGGTGATAATTTAATGCCAGAGCACTATTTTCTTTATATTTCAGTTTTTTAGGTGAATCGTCATCTGCATTTGCAATATGATGACCATCCAGTGTGCTTACAGGCAATATGATCAAGATACTCAACACTAAAATTATTAATTTTCTATACTTCACGATTCTCTTCCTCTCTGCCATTTTTGAATCAATATGCTAATTGTAAAAAATACAAAAATGATAATCGCGAAAATGCCCATAGTTTCAAATATATCTAAAATTTCAGTATTTTCAATGTTTAAAGCAACACGTATTGTATTGATACTTTCGTCATGAATTTCAAATATAGTACCAATATAAACGAGTAGAACAACTAAACAATATATCCAAAAGACACAAGATATAGCGATAAGTGCTGTTTCTCTTACAATATTTAGCGATGATTTTAGCGTTGGGTATTCCCTCTGTCTGGGCTTGACCATGTTGCGTAACCACCTTTCTTACGTTTTAATGCTTTTGGAAATGCGACAAGAACTACTGCTGCGTTAATAATCCAGTATACTGTCGGATACCAACTTACAAATATGAGTCCAGCCATATTCTTTTTCTCGTAGCGACTATCAATAAAGAGTGCGACTGTAAATTGAATAACGTTTATAAAAGTCATAGTAAATGATGATAGTAGAAATATTGAAAAACTATATGTCATAAATGTATAGTCTAAGAAGTTTGCTGTTATGAACAAATAGCCTAAATATAGAAGCACTATATATACCCATAAAATCGAGATGATTTGCTCAAACATCAAAATATATAAAGGAAACCTTTTCGTTTTCATTGTGCTAAAAAAGTCTCGTAGTAATACTTCGTGTCCCCCTTGAGCCCATCTCACGCGTTGCTTCCAAAGACCTCCCAATGTTTCTGGAACCAACATCCAACACATGGCAAGCGGTTCATACTTAATACGATATCCACGTAAATGCAATTTCCAAGAAACTGCAATATCTTCGGTAATCATATCAGTATCCCAGTAGCCAACGTCGACAACTGCACTTTTTTTAAATAGAGTGAAGACACCCGAAATAGTATTGACTGCGCCAGCAAGTGTCTGACTTCGCTTAATACAGCCAATTAAACTTGCATATTCTATCGTTTGAATTTTACCTAAAATAGAACTCTTATTTCGAATTCTAGGGTTACCTGTAACTGCACCAAGTTTTGGATCATGTTTGAAATTTTCAATCATATAATATGGTGCATCTTGATCAACGATAGTATCTGCATCCAAGCACATTACATAATCATATGAAGCCTGTTTAATACCTTGATTGAGTGCGTTGGCTTTACCTCTGTTTTCTTGTAAATCGACGAAAATAAAGTCATTATTTTCTTTGATTTTATAGATGAGTTCTGCTGTATTATCTGAACTTCCATCATTAATGATAATAATTTCTTTCTTCTCGTATTTGAGTGCAAGAACATTAGACAACGTATCTTCAATCGTTTCACTTTCGTTATAACAGGCAAGTAAAAATGTAATGCCTTCTAATTCATCCACATTTATGTCAGGCTTCTTGTTCAATGAATATCTAATTTCTCTGGTAAAATAGAAATAAATTGAACCGACAATCCAGTAAATAGACATAAATACAGGATAAAAAAGCAAAAAGTTAAAAAATTGCAATTTCTTTACCTACCTTTCGTTAGTTAGGTTGTAAGCCATATGGTAATTGATAGTATTTTAATTTGCAATAGATTGTTGTTATAATTAAACGGAAATATTTGTAATTGCAACTTAATTTTCCTGTAACATAGTGTGATTAATTTTCAGTAGGGGGTTTTAAAAATTGAAGGATAAGATTATTGATAACGCAATAACCTTATTTTCAGAGAAGGGGTATGACGGTACAACACTTGATGATATAGCTAAAAGTGTAAATATAAAAAAAGCGAGTTTATATTACCATTTTGACTCGAAAAAAAGTATTTACGAACAAAGTGTTAAATGTTGTTTTGATTACCTTAATAATATTATTATGATGAATCAAAATAAATCGAACTATTCAATTGATGCTTTATATCAATTCTTATTTGAGTTTATTTTCGACATCGAAGAAAGGTATATTAGAATGTACGTTCAATTATCTAATACGCCTGAGGAATTTTCTGGAAATATTTACGGACAAATACAAGATTTAAATCAATCATTAAGTAAAGAGATAGCAAAATTCTATGATGAATCAAAGATAAAGATGACAAAAGAAGACTTTCAGAATTTAATATTGCTGTTTCTTGAAAGTTGGTATTTGAAAGCATCCTTTTCGCAAAAATTTGGAGCAGTGGAAGAAAGTAAAAGTCAATTCAAAGATGAAGTGTATTCGCTACTAAATATATTTTTGAAGAAATAATTTTTGTTACTAGTTTGTAATAATTAACTTACTTTTGTAAAAAAAGACATGAGATTATTTTTTTAAATCTATATAAAGTTGACAATACAAATCGATATTGAGAATATTAAGATGTATATGAATTTTATAAATTAAATGCAATACATTAATATAAATATCAATTGTTGCAAAATACGATTTGTTCAATGATTTGATAATATTATTCTTTATATTTGTGAATGGTTAAGTTTGTCTTTGAACATATTATAAAAGTGTAATGTTCCCCTGAAAAGAATAAGTTGTCATCTAATTACAGGAAATCCGCATAAATTAGATGAAATGGAAAGTAATAAGTAATAATTTATTGATAAGCGCCTATGTGATGGTAAATCATGACATAGGCGCTTTTTTTTATAAGTTAAAAATGTAAATAAAAATTATATAAATTACCCACATCTTTTTAAAAGGTGTGGGCTTTATTATCATTAACCCAACTCACAGTGACGGGTTAGGCAAGGTATTGAATTACCGAGTACGGGCACGCTCGGTGTTGTAAAGAGCAAATAATCAAGTAATGATGATGCTTCTACTCGATTATAAGAAAGCCATGATAGCGTACGATGGTATCTAGTTTTATTATTAATAGGTTTGGATATTTGAAGTTGGACAATATTATATCTTATACAAAAATATAAATAAGTTATACATAACGGTAGAGAATCATGATATAATTTTAAACGATAAAATATTTATATAAATAATTAGAGAAAATGTAGTTGTGTATGTTTTGTGGTCGTTAAACTAGATATAATTGTCCGATTTATAAAACATACATAATGAATACAATGATTGATTATGTGGAGGAAACCATGAAAGAAAAGTTTGATTTAGTAAAACTATTAAATATTCTAAAGAAGAATATTAAATTATTGCTTATTTTACCGGCAATATGTCTTGTAGTAAGTGCGGCATTAACCTTTTTTGTTATGCCTGACAAATATACTGCTTCTACTCAAATACTAGTGAACATGAAAAAGTCCTCAAGTGATTTAGCGTTCCAAAATGTTCAAAGTAGTTTGCAGTCTGTTAATACATATACGGAAATTATCAAAAGTCCAAGAATTCTAGATAAAGTATCTAGAGAGTTTGATGGTCAGTATTCAACAGCTGAGTTGAATTCGTTTTTAAAAGTAACCAATCAAACAAACTCTCAGATTATTACTGTATCAGTTACAACTGGGAATAAATCTGAATCTGACAAAATTGTTAATAGAATATCTAAAGTTTTTGCTCATGACATGCCTAAAATTATGAGTGTTGATAATGTTACGATACTTTCCTCAGCACATGATAATGCTGTAAAAGTATCTCCAATAGTATCTGTCAACTTAGTGATCAGCATTATTGTTGGTATTGTTTTAGCAATATTGATTATTTTCTTAAAAGAATTATTAGATAAGCGTATTAAGACAGAAGAAGATGTTGAATCGCAACTAGGATTACCTATTTTAGGTTCAATACAAAAATTTTAATTTACGAGGAATTACCATGACGAATACACGAAGAAGTACATCAAGTTTAATTGTCCATGAACAACCAAAGTCACCTATTAGCGAGAAATTTCGAGGCATAAGATCAAATATTATGTTTGCAAATCCTGACAGTGCAGTTCAAAGCATTGTAATCACTTCAGAGGCACCAGGCGCAGGTAAGTCTACAATTGCAGCAAATTTAGCAGTTGCATATGCGCAAGCAGGTTATAAAACACTAATCGTAGACGGGGATATGCGTAAACCTACGCAGCATTATATTTTTAATTTGCCAAACAATGAAGGCCTATCAAGTTTATTGCTAAATTGGTCAACTTATCAAGACAGTATTATCTCAACTGAAATTCAAGATTTAGACGTCTTGACGTCTGGGCCAATCCCACCGAATCCGTCAGAGTTAATTACATCAAGGGCATTTGCAAATTTGTATGACACATTATTGATGAATTATAACTTTGTAATTATCGATACGCCACCAGTGAACACAGTTACAGATGCGCAATTATTTTCAAAGTTTACCGGCAATGTTGTCTACGTAGTTAATTCGGAAAATAATAATAAAGATGAAGTTAAAAAAGGAAAAGAACTTATTGAAGCAACAGGTGCTAAATTATTAGGTGTAGTCTTAAATAGAATGCCTAAAGATAAAAGTGCTAGTTACTATGCATATTATGGGACTGATGAATCATGATTGATATTCATAACCATATATTAGTTGATATAGATGATGGTCCTAAAACAATTGAAAAGAGTATTGCACTATTAAAGCAAGCTAAGGATGAAGGTGTAACAAGTATTGTAGCGACACCTCATCATTTGCATCCGAGATATGATAATACATTTCAACAAGTGCTTGTGAAATTGGCGGAGTTAAGAACGCATCCAGAAGTTCAAGCATTGGATATTAAATTATTTCCCGGGCAAGAAATTAGAATTACAGATTCGATTCTGAAAGGCTTAGATAATGGTAGTATTCAAGGTATTAATCGTTCGAAATATTTATTAATTGAATTTCCAACGGGCGAAGTACCACATTATACAAAACAATTGTTTTTTGAAATACAATCGAGAGGCTACATACCAATCATTGCACATCCTGAAAGAAATAGAAGTATCGCCAAAAATCCAGAAATATTATATGAATTGGTTGCAAATGGGGCATTGAGTCAATTAACATCGAGTTCTTTAGTTGGTGGATTTGGTAAAAACATTCAAAAGTTATCATTACAATTTATAGAATGTAATTTGGCTCATTTTGTAGCTTCAGATGCACATTCATGTGACCAAAGACCATTTTTGATGCAAGAATTATTTCACAATCATAAATTGAAGAAATATTCGAATGATATTGAAGCATTACTTCGAAATGCCAGTTCAGTAATCAATGATAATTTTGTTTATTTAGACAGACCGACTAAGCCAGGAAAAGTGAAGTCGTTTTTGAAATGGTTTTAACTAAATATATTTTTTCGAATTAGACTGGTATACATGTACCAGTCTTTTTGAGTATGCTTAAAATGAATTATAATCATGATTATTTACTAATTCGTATAATACAACTTGTCTAATTGATTAAGGCGAATGGCTTTCAATAAAAAGACTCGTTTTTTATAGTGAAGGTAGTTTGAAAATAATGAATATAAAGATGAAGGTATTACTTTTGATATATAGGGCTAAGGAAGTGTTTTTATGGTATTAAGAAAAGTAATCATGCAGGACTTAGATCAAATTATTGCACTTGAAAATATTGTTTTTTCACCGGAAGAAGCTGCAACACGAGAGGCATTGAAATTGAGAATTGAACAAATTCAAGAAACTTTTATTGTAGCTGAAAAGAATGATGAAGTAATTGGATACATCAACGGTCCAGTCATAAAAGAGCGTTACATTAGCGATGATTTATTTAAAAATGTCTCCACAAATAATAGTGAAGGTGGCTATATTAGTGTGTTAGGTCTTGTTGTAGCACCAAATTATCAAGGTCAGGGTATTGCAGGTCGCTTACTAAACTATTTTGAAACTCTTGCTAAGAATCATCATCGACATGGTGTAACGTTAACATGTCGAGAATCATTAATTTCATTTTATGAAAAATATGGGTATCGTAATGAAGGTGTATCAGAATCATGTCATGGCGGTATTAAATGGTATAACCTTGTTAAAAATATAAAAAAGGATGATGAGGTGTAAATATGGCAGTTGTTTATGTAGCAGGAGGATGTTTATGGGGTGTTGAAGCATTTTTTGCAACAATACCTGGAATTATACATACAGAAGCAGGAAGAGCAAATGGAAGAAGTTCTAAATTAGACGGTCCGTATGATGGTTATGCTGAATGTGTCAAACTTCATATCGATGATCGTATGTTAACAATTACAGACATCATGAATTATTTATTTGAAATTATTGATCCATACAGTGTGAATCGACAAGGAAATGATATTGGAGAAAAGTATCGTACGGGTTTATATAGTTGTTTAGATGACCACTTAATTGAAGCTCGTCAGTTCATTGAACGACGTAAAGACAGAGATCAAATTGCAGTGGAAGTCTTACCGCTGTCTAATTACATTAAAAGTGCTGAAGAACATCAGCAACATTTAGAAAAATATCCAGAAGATATGCATATGTGTCATATTTCAAAAGATTTGCTAAATAAATACAAGTGATTTTCAGCGGAGAATAGATGTTTAAATTAACCAAAATCGGAGAAATACCTAGATATACTAAGAAAAGAGGTAGGTATTATGTATACGTTTGATGCACAATCATTAACTGCTAGAGAAAACTATAAATTATTAATTGGTTCAATTATTCCACGACCTATAGCTTTTGTTACAACATTAAATCAAGATGCATCAGTAAATGCAGCACCATTTAGCTTTTTTAATATTGTTAATAACCATCCGCCAATGGTTGCTATTGCAGTTCAACGTGCAGGAGGTAAGAGAAAAGATACTGCCTTGAATATAGAGCGGACTGGAGACTTTGTTGTGCATATTACAGACGAAGATAACGTTCAAGATATTAATGAGACTGCAGCGCCGTTAGCATATGGTGACAGTGAGTTGAGTCGTACAGAATTATCACTTTTAACATCTACAACGATTAAGACGCCAGGAATTAAAGACGCGAAAATGAGATTCGAATGTAAACTATCGCAAATGATATTGCTTGGAGATGTATTAGATGGGGCTGATTTAATAATAGGTGAAATTGTAACTTATCATATTGATGACAGTATTTATGAGGGTGATTTTAAAATCAATCCACACGCATTACAGGCTGTTTCTCGTTTAGCCGGAAATGATTATGCTAAATTAGGGGGAATATTTACGATAAAGAGACCAGAAAAATAATAAAACACATGCTATAGCGGTGTACCGTTTATGAATTGAATCAAAAGTACACAGGTGCTAAAGTATGTGCTTCTAAAATGAAGACTATTTTTTATTACAAGAAAATGTATCTAGTAAACTTAAAGTAGCAAGACCTAATAAATCTAATGCATGTTGTGCACCTTTTTTACCTTGGCCAGCTTCAAAATGTTTGTAAACAGCTACACTTAAAATGCCTATCGTTGATAGTGAAGCAAGGCGAGAAATGTTTTTATTGATAAAGCTAGCTGAGTATAAAGCAGCAGTAGTTGCTTCTGCAATGCCGACGTATTTTACAAGTTCTTTTTGCAAGCCAAAAGTATGTTCAAACAGTTCAATCATACCCTTATCTTCTTGCAATTTAGGTTTACTGGCTTGGTATAGCTCTTTCGCAAGTTTTAAATTGGTCACGTAACGTAAAATCATATTTTATTCCTCCCAATATTTGATTTTTTGTGAAAGATGATTACTTTATCATTTTTACCCGTTTCTATAAAAATGAATCAATTATGTAACGTATGTGTAGTTTAGGAATGTTTGCTATGGAAATATAATTCTGTTCACTCAAAATGTATGAAATTAATGTGTAGTTTTGTCGAGTTGCTCTTTTAATTTGGTTAGATTGTTTTTTAGAGAAGCGGTACTATTTTTAAGTGCATCAACAGATTTACCTTCGTTTTGAGACATTGCGTTTATTACAGCACGAAGTTCTATTTCTAGCATGTCAGCGTCGCCTTTAACATTAGAACTTAATACTTTAATATCTCTTAAAAGGCTATCTGATAGTAGTGCATTTTTGCCAGTCACCAATTTCGAATTGTAATTCCAACCGCTACTTAACTCAATAGCATCTAAATCAGTTATAAGTTTATTTGTTTTCATTATACTTTCCTCCTTCGATGGAAATTACATTAGTATCCGATTTTAAACGGCCATTTCCATCTACCATTGACGGGGAAACATCATCTTTATAAAACTGTACAAATTTTGTGCTAGGATATGATTGCATAATGTCATTTATAGATTTTTGAAGGTTCCAAGCATAGTTTTTTACTGTTTCTCTATTTTTTCTTTATCATAATAAGCAATGAACTCTGATTTCATATTTTTTTGTATTTGTGGATATTTGTTAATCAAAGATTGTAACTGTTGATTGAATGCATCACCTTTTAAGTGCATAACAGGTTTGAATTCTTTTTTGAACTTATCCAGATCATCGATACTATCTGTTCTGAAATTCAAGTATTGCCTTGTAACGCCGTTAAATTCTTGTTTTACTTGAAGTTTTTCGCTCATCGCATAATAGCTGTCTTTTTCAATTTCACTTTATTATTATAAACTAATCATGATTGAAGTAACTATAATTAATTAAATTTACAAAAGATATCATAAATATTAATTGTATAAATCCTTATCTGAATTTTTCGAATCAAGAACGCAAATTATAAGCAACCACGTCATATATAGTTTCTACTTATAAATAAATTGTTTATTTATATTAGACGCTTATGTAAAGAGGGCGTAACCTTAAATGTAATTACTTATAAGGGGTGAAGATAGTATGAATTATTCGCCAAAACAAGGTGTAAGAAGTCATGGTTTACCGCACGACCCATTTAAAAGTAGTACAGTACCTCGTCCAATAGGTTGGATTTCTACTGTATCGAAAGATGGGAAAGATAATTTAGCGCCTTATAGTCAGTATCAAAACTTAACTTGGGATCCGCCTATGGTTATGTTCGCAGCAAATCAATCTGTTCTTGGTGATCATGAGCGTAAAGATACAGTAAAAAATGCAGAAGAGACAGGGTGGTTTGTATGGAACATGGCCACGTATGATTTAAGAGAAGCTGTTAATTTATCGTCGAAGGCACTACCACCTGAAGAGGATGAATTTGAATATGCAGGTGTGACGAAAGAAGCATGTATAGAAGCACCAGGTTATCGAGTCAAAGAATCGCCAGTACATTTTGAATGTGAGTACGTTCAAACGATTCGTATTCCGACAGGAGACCCAGTATCTACCGTAGATATTGTTATAGGAAGAGTTGCCCAAGTTCATATTGACGATAAGGTTATTCTTGATAATGGTAAATTGGACATTAAGTCGATTAAACCTATTGCCAGATTAGGATATTACGATTACACAGTAGTGAATGAGATATTTGAAATGAAAGCACCTGCAGCTTCTAAAGAAGAGTTAGCAGGTTTAGAAGGAAGAAATTTCGATAATCAATCAGATGAAAAGAGATAAGTAATTTAATCATTTTAGTGAATTCAATGCATCGTTACTAAATATTCAACTTAGTAGGATGCATTTTTTCGCTTTATAAATGAAAATGTTAAAGCAATATGTAGTGGTATTTATATTTTTAAAGAAGAATCTTTTAGAATTACACATATATTACACTAGGTTTATTGAAAAAATATTGGTATTACTTTAATATTAAAGATGTATTTTGCATATAATATTTATCGTTTAGTTGTAAATTAACTATTTATAAATAAAAGGTGGATGATATAGATATATTAATACAATAATTATTTTAAAAACGAAACAATTATAATGATTAAACATAAAGCCAATTAGCCAAATTTATATAAAAAAAGATTATACGCATAAACGAGAAAAAGTAATTTTAAAAATATGAAAACGATTACATTTAGACGAATAAAAATGAATTTTTACAAATTTTAATAAAATGAGTATTTTTGTATCAAAAAAGAGTTGTATTAAATTGAATAGTGGCATATATTATAGTCTAATGAATATAAGATGATACAAGGAGTTATTACATGAGTAAAAGACAGAAAGAATTTCATGACAGCTTAGCAAACGAAAAAACAAGAGTAAGACTTTATAAATCTGGAAAAAATTGGGTAAAATCCGGAATTAAAGAAATAGAAATGTTCAAAATTATGGGGCTACCATTTATTAGTCATAGTTTAGTGAGTCAAGATAATCAAAGCATTAGTAAAAAAATGACGGGATACGGACTGAAAACTACGGCGGTTATTGGTGGTGCATTCACGGTAAATATGTTGCATGACCAGCAAGCTTTTGCGGCTTCTGATGCACCATTAACTTCTGAATTAAACACACAAAGTGAAACAGTAGGTAATCAAAACTCAACGACAATCGAAGCATCAACATCAACAGCCGATTCCACAAGTGTAACGAAAAATAGTAGTTCGGTACAAACATCAAATAGTGACACAGTCTCAAGTGAAAAGTCTGAAAAGGTCACTTCGACAACTAATAGTACAAGCAATCAACAAGAAAAATTGACATCTACATCAGAATCAACATCCTCAAAGAATACTACATCAAGTTCTGATACTAAATCTGTAGCTTCAACTTCAAGTACAGAACAACCAATTAATACATCAACAAATCAAAGTACTGCATCAAATAACACTTCACAAAGCACAACGCCATCTTCGGTCAACTTAAACAAAACTAGCACAACGTCAACTAGCACCGCACCAGTAAAACTTCGAACTTTCAGTCGCTTAGCTATGTCAACATTTGCGTCAGCAGCGACGACAACCGCAGTAACTGCTAATACAATTACAGTTAATAAAGATAACTTAAAACAATATATGACAACGTCAGGTAATGCTACCTATGATCAAAGTACCGGTATTGTGACGTTAACACAGGATGCATACAGCCAAAAAGGTGCTATTACATTAGGAACACGTATTGACTCTAATAAGAGTTTTCATTTTTCTGGAAAAGTAAATTTAGGTAATAAATACGAAGGTAATGGAAATGGTGGAGATGGTATCGGCTTTGCCTTTTCGCCAGGTGTATTAGGTGAAACAGGGTTAAACGGTGCCGCAGTAGGTATTGGTGGCTTAAGTAACGCATTTGGCTTCAAATTGGATACGTATCACAATACATCTAAACCAAATTCAGCTGCAAAGGCGAATGCTGACCCATCTAATGTAGCTGGTGGAGGTGCGTTTGGTGCCTTTGTAACAACAGATAGTTATGGTGTTGCGACAACGTATACATCAAGTTCAACAGCTGATAATGCTGCGAAGTTAAAAGTTCAACCTACAAACAACACGTTCCAAAATTTTGATATTACTTATAATGGTGATACAAAGGTTATGACTGTAACGTATGCAGGTCAAACATGGACGCGTAATATTTCAGATTGGATTGCGAAAAGTGGTACGACCAACTTTTCATTATCAATGACAGCCTCAACAGGTGGCGCGACAAATTTACAACAAGTACAATTTGGAACATTCGAATATACAGAGTCTGCTGTTACACAAGTGAGATACGTTGATGTAACAACAGGTAAAGATATTATTCCACCAAAAACATATTCAGGAAATGTTGATCAAGTCGTGACAATCGATAATCAGCAATCTGCATTGACTGCTAAAGGATATAACTACACGTCCGTCGATAGTTCATATGCGTCAACTTATAATGATACAAATAAAACTGTAAAAATGACGAATGCTGGACAATCAGTGACATATTATTTTACTGATGTAAAAGCACCAACTGTAACTGTAGGCAATCAAACCATAGAAGTGGGTAAAACAATGAATCCTATTGTATTGACTACAACGGATAATGGTGCTGGGACTGTGACAAATACAGTTACAGGATTACCAAGCGGATTAAGTTACGATAGTGCAACGAATTCAATCATTGGGACACCAACAAAAATTGGTCAATCAACAGTGACAGTTGTGTCTACTGACCAAGCAAATAACAAATCGACGACAACTTTTACAATAAATGTTGTGGATACGACAGCACCAACAGTGACACCAATAGGAGATCAATCATCAGAAGTGTATTCACCAATATCCCCGATTAAAATTGCTACGCAAGATAACAGTGGAAATGCGGTGACGAATACAGTGACTGGATTGCCATCCGGACTAACATTTGATAGTACAAATAATACTATTAGTGGTACACCAACAAACATTGGTACAAGTACTATATCAATCGTTTCTACAGATGCGAGCGGTAACAAAACGACGACAACTTTTAAATATGAAGTAACAAGAAATAGCATGAGTGATTCCGTATCAACATCAGGAAGTACACAACAATCTCAAAGTGTCTCAACAAGTAAAGCTGACTCACAAAGTGCATCAACGAGTACATCAGGATCGATTGTGGTATCTACATCAGCTAGTACCTCGAAATCGACAAGTGTAAGCCTATCTGATTCTGTGAGTGCATCTAAGTCATTAAGCACATCTGAAAGTAATAGTGTATCAAGCTCAACAAGCACAAGTTTAGTGAATTCACAAAGTGTATCATCAAGCATGTCGGATTCAGCTAGTAAATCAACATCATTAAGCGATTCTATTTCAAACTCTAGCAGTACTGAAAAATCCGAAAGTCTATCAACAAGTACATCTGATTCATTGCGTACATCAACATCACTCAGTGACTCATTAAGTATGAGTACATCAGGAAGCTTGTCTAAGTCACAAAGTCTATCAACAAGTACATCAGGGTCGTCTAGTACATCAGCATCATTAAGTGACAGTACATCGAATGCAATTAGTACATCAACATCATTGAGCGAGTCAGCTAGCACCTCGGACTCTATCAGTATTTCAAATAGCATAGCCAACTCTCAAAGTGCGTCAACAAGCAAATCAGATTCACAAAGTACATCAATATCATTAAGTACAAGTGATTCGAAATCGATGAGTACATCAGAATCATTGAGCGATTCGACGAGCACAAGTGGTTCTGTTTCTGGATCACTAAGCATAGCAGCATCACAAAGTGTCTCAACAAGTACATCAGACTCGATGAGTACTTCAGAGATAGTAAGTGACTCTATCAGTACAAGTGGGTCATTATCTGCATCAGACAGTAAATCAATGTCCGTAAGTAGTTCAATGAGCACGTCTCAGTCAGGTAGTACATCAGAATCATTAAGTGATTCACAAAGTACATCTGATTCTGATAGTAAGTCATTATCACAAAGTACTAGTCAATCAGGTTCAACAAGTACATCAACGTCGACAAGTGCTTCAGTACGTACTTCGGAATCACAAAGTACGTCTGGTTCAATGAGTGCAAGTCAATCCGATTCAATGAGCATATCAACGTCGTTTAGTGATTCAACGAGTGATAGCAAATCAGCATCAACTGCATCAAGTGAATCAATATCACAAAGTGCTTCTACGAGCACATCTGGTTCGGTAAGTACTTCGACATCGTTAAGTACAAGTAATTCAGAACGTACATCAACATCTATGAGTGATTCCACAAGCTTAAGTACATCAGAGTCTGATTCAATAAGTGAATCAACGTCAACGAGCGACTCTATAAGTGAAGCAATATCTGCTTCAGAGAGCACGTCTATATCATTAAGTGAATCAAATAGTACTAGCGATTCAGAATCACAAAGTGCATCTGCCTTTTTAAGTGAATCATTAAGTGAAAGTACGTCTGAATCAACATCAGAGTCAGTGAGTAGTTCGACAAGTGAGAGTACGTCATTATCAGACAGTACATCAGAATCTGGTAGCACATCAACATCATTAAGTAATTCAACAAGTGGTAGTGCGTCCATTTCAACATCGACAAGTATCAGTGAATCAACGTCAACGTTTAAGAGCGAGAGTGTTTCAACATCACTGAGTATGTCAACGAGTACAAGTTTGTCTAACTCTACAAGTTTGTCAACATCATTAAGTGATTCCACAAGTGATAGTAAGTCTGATTCATTAAGTACATCAATGTCGACAAGTGATTCAATCAGTACAAGTAAATCTGATTCCATTAGTACATCTACATCATTAAGTGGTTCTACAAGTGAAAGTGAATCCGACTCAACATCATCAAGTGAAAGTAAATCCGATTCAACATCAATGAGCATAAGTATGTCTCAATCAACATCAGGAAGTACAAGTACGTCAACGAGTACAAGTTTGTCTGACTCAACGAGTACGTCATTGTCACTAAGTGCATCAATGAATCAAAGCGGAGTAGACTCAAACTCAGCAAGCCAAAGTGTCTCAGCATCAACAAGTACAAGCACGAGCGAATCCGATTCACAAAGCACATCATCATATACAAGTCAGTCAACAAGCCAAAGTGAATCCACATCGACATCAACGTCACTAAGCGATTCAACAAGTATATCTAAAAGTACGAGTCAATCAGGTTCGGTAAGCACATCAGCGTCATTAAGTGGTTCAGAGAGTGAATCTGATTCACAAAGTATCTCAACAAGTGCAAGTGAATCAACATCAGAAAGTGCGTCAACATCACTCAGTGACTCAACAAGTACAAGTAACTCAGGATCAGCAAGTACGTCAACATCGCTCAGTAACTCAGCAAGCGCAAGTGAATCCGATTCGTCGTCAACATCTTTAAGTGATTCAACATCTGCGTCAATGCAAAGCAGTGAATCCGATTCACAAAGCACATCAGCATCATTAAGTGATTCGCTAAGTACATCAACTTCAAACCGCATGTCGACCATTGCAAGTTTATCAACATCGGTAAGTACATCAGAATCTGGCTCAACATCAGAAAGTACAAGTGAATCCGATTCAACATCAACATCATTAAGCGATTCACAAAGCACATCAAGAAGTACAAGTGCATCTGGATCAGCAAGTACATCAACATCAACAAGTGACTCTCGTAGTACATCAGCTTCAACTAGTACTTCGATGCGTACAAGTACAAGTGATTCACAAAGTATGTCGCTTTCAACAAGTACATCAACAAGTATGAGTGATTCAACGTCATTATCTGATAGTGTTAGTGATTCAACATCAGACTCAACAAGTGCGAGTACATCTGGTTCGATGAGTGTGTCTATATCGTTAAGTGATTCGACAAGCACATCAACATCGGCTAGTGAAGTAATGAGCGCAAGCATATCTGATTCACAAAGTATGTCAGAATCTGTAAATGATTCAGAAAGTGTAAGCGAATCTAATTCTGAAAGTGACTCAAAATCGATGAGTGGTTCAACAAGCGTAAGTGATTCTGGCTCATTGAGCGTCTCAACGTCATTAAGAAAATCAGAAAGTGTAAGCGAGTCTAGTTCATTGAGTGGCTCACAATCGATGAGCGATTCAGTAAGCACAAGCGATTCGTCATCATTAAGTGTATCGACGTCACTAAGAAGTTCGGAAAGCGTGAGTGAATCTGATTCATTAAGTGATTCAAAATCGACAAGTGGTTCGACTTCAACAAGTACATCTGGTTCATTGAGTACCTCAACATCATTAAGTGGTTCAGAAAGCGTAAGCGAGTCTACCTCGCTAAGTGATTCAATATCAATGAGTGATTCTACTAGTACAAGTGACTCCGACTCATTAAGTGGATCAATATCTTTAAGTGGTTCCACAAGTCTTAGCACTTCGGATTCATTAAGTGATTCAAAATCATTGAGTAGCTCGCAAAGTATGAGTGGATCAGAATCAACGTCAACAAGTGTGAGCGATTCGCAGTCAAGCTCAACAAGTAATAGTCAATTTGACTCTATGAGCATCAGTGCATCAGAAAGCGACTCAATGTCTACAAGTGATTCGTCTAGCATCAGTGGATCAAATTCAACGAGTACATCACTTTCAACATCTGACTCAATGAGCGGAAGCGTATCAGTTTCAACATCGACAAGTTTAAGTGACTCAATATCAGGTTCAACAAGTTTAAGTGACTCGAGCTCAACAAGCACATCTACATCATTAAGTGATTCAATGTCACAAAGCCAGTCAACAAGTACAAGTGCATCTGGTTCCTTAAGTACATCGATATCAACATCAATGTCAATGAGTGCTAGTACATCGTCATCACAAAGCACATCGGTGTCGACATCATTATCAACATCAGACAGTATCAGTGATTCTACTTCAATAAGTATCAGTGGTTCACAAAGTACAGTAGAATCAGAATCTACAAGTGATTCAACTTCTATCAGTGACTCAGAATCATTGAGTACATCAGATTCAGACTCGACATCGACAAGTACATCGGACTCAACAAGTGGTTCAACTTCAACAAGCATATCTGAATCATTAAGTACGTCTGGTTCAGTTTCAACGAGCGTATCTGACTCAACATCAATGAGTGAATCCGATTCAACAAGTGTTTCAATGTCACAAAGTATGTCCGGTTCAACGTACAACTCGACTTCAGTGAGCGACTCAGAATCAGTGTCAACAAGCACATCAACGTCATTGAGCACATCCGATTCGACAAGCACATCCGAATCGCTGAGTACATCTATGTCTGGTTCACAAAGCATTTCTGACTCAACATCAACAAGTATGTCCGGCTCAACAAGTACATCTGAATCTAACTCAATGCATCCGTCAGACTCAATGAGTATGCATCATACTCACAGCACGAGCACATCTCGCTTATCAAGTGAAGCAACAACGAGCACGAGTGAATCTCAGTCTACATTAAGTGCAACATCTGAAGTGACTAAACATAATGGCACGCCTGCACAAAGTGAAAAAAGATTGCCAGATACAGGTGACTCAATAAAACAAAATGGATTACTAGGTGGCGTTATGACATTATTAGTTGGTTTAGGTTTAATGAAGAGAAAGAAAAAGAAAGATGAAAATGATCAAGATGATTCTCAAGCATAAATTGAATTTATAGCTGGCTAAAATTAAAAAGACTGAGGCACCAATCACTAGAAAAATCGATATAGGATTTTAATAATTAGTGATGAACCCTTAGTCTTTTTAATGTTTTTGATATAAAAGAGGTGCAACATGTTAAAACTTTTACAACAATACGAATATAAAATTATATATAAACGTATGCTATACACATGTTTTATATTATTTATTTATATATTAGGTACAAACATTTCCATCGTTTCCTATAACGATATGCAAGTAAAACATGAGTCATTTTTTAAAATAGCTATTTCTAATATGGGTGGAGACGTTAATACTTTAAACATTTTCACTTTAGGATTAGGTCCGTGGTTAACATCAATGATTATCTTGATGCTGATTTCTTATCGGAATATGGATAAATACATGAAACAAACAAGTCTTGAGAAGCATTATAAAGAGCGCATCTTAACATTAATTTTAAGTGTTATTCAAAGTTATTTTGTGATTCATGAATATGTTTCGAAAGAACGTGTTCATCAAGACAATATTTACTTAACAATATTGATTTTGGTTACTGGAACGATGTTATTAGTTTGGTTAGCTGACAAAAATAGTCGTTACGGCATCGCAGGACCAATGCCGATTGTAATGGTTAGTATTATTAAATCAATGATGCATCAAAAAATGGAATATATAGATGCAAGTCATATTGTGATTGCGTTGTTAATCATCCTTGTGATAATCACATTGTTTATCTTATTATTTATTGAATTAGTAGAAGTGAGAATACCATATATCGATTTAATGAACGTTTCCGCAACAAATATGAAATCTTATTTATCTTGGAAAGTTAACCCTGCAGGCAGTATTACTTTAATGATGAGCATTTCAGCTTTTGTTTTCTTAAAAAGTGGCATTCATTTTATTTTATCTATGTTTAATAAAAGCATATCAGATGACATGCCAATGCTGACATTTGATAGTCCAGTAGGTATTTCAGTATATTTAGTGATTCAAATGTTATTGGGTTATTTTTTATCGAGATTTTTAATCAATACTAAACAAAAATCCAAAGATTTCTTAAAGAGTGGCAATTATTTTTCAGGAGTTAAACCTGGTAAGGATACAGAACGTTATTTAAATTATCAAGCACGACGCGTATGTTGGTTTGGATCGGCATTAGTTACAATCATTATTGGTATACCGCTTTATTTCACATTGTTTGTACCGCATTTATCTACTGAAATTTATTTCTCAGTACAACTGATTGTATTAGTTTACATCAGTATTAATATTGCAGAAACAATTCGTACATATTTATATTTTGATAAATATAAGCCATTTTTAAACCAGTATTGGTAAGGAGGTAATTATGAAATACTTTATTCCAGCTTGGTACGATGACCAACGATGGTGGCAAGACACGACTGTGCCGTATTATCAACTACAAAATAAGACGGAATTTGACGATATGATTAGTTTAATGGGAATGCACCTTGAAAATGACTTAGATTATCAACTGATTGTTCTCAATCATGCACCAAATTTAAGAACATTTTTACATCGATATGACTTATATGAGACAAAGTATTCGTCTGTGTTTGATGAAATTCAAGGATTCAGTCACCATGCGCCACAAGCGATTAATTATCATCACTTAAAATGGCCGGATGATGTTGAGTTTGTGTACACACCGTATTTATTAAAATGTGTGACGAGTGAACAGACCTATACAAATATTTATTTTAGTCAAGAAGGGTATTCAATTTGGTTTGAAGAATTTGAAAGAGATCAGTTACAACGGCGTTATATTTTTGATGACAGAGGTTATTTATCAGCGATACGTTATTTTGATGATCAGGGAGAGGCTTCTTACCAAGAATATTTAACGATTAATGGAGATTGTGTACTTCATGAAGATTTGAAAAATGGCAGAGTCACTGTTTCAAAAAGATATCAACATCACTATCAACAAACAGAATATAACAATATGGCTCAACTAATTGAAGAGAAATTTCAAGAGATGATTGCACAACAAATACATGAAGATGATCATGTGATTGTGGCTTCAGATGCTAGGCACAATCGACAAATAGCCAATCATATTCCAGCGAAATCATTAAGTTATTCATTTTTTAAAAATAGAAATGAAACTGTGTCAGATGAGGAATATCAATCTATCGTAAAGAATGCCCATTTAATTGTTGATAGTGTGCAACTAGAACGTGATTTAATTAGTCATCAAGAGAAGTATCAGCGAGAGAATACAATGATTCGAATCACGCCATTTGAAACGAGACAATCACCTAATATAAGTAGTCAATTGATGGAAACATTTATAGGTGTATGGATTGATGGTATGAGTGACGCTGATTTGCAACAAATGATGCAACGACTTGTGGATTATATCGCACAAGAAGATAATTACCGTTTAATTTTATTAACGCGCCATCAAAATGACATACCGATGTGGCTTCGTGAATGTATTACGTCGGTAAATGAGGAATACCAAGCTAAACAGAATGCGGATGTTAATGTTTCAGCATTAATGACACCTGAAGATCAAGATGACATCATTGCTGTTAAGACGATACATGCTGAACATGATGTTGTAGAAGCATTGCGGACGTTGCGACTTGTGATAGATATGTCAAAAGAACCTGATTTGTATTTACAAATTAGTGCAATTAGCGCTGGGATTCCACAAATTAATGGTCAACAAACAGATTACGTCTCTGATTATGACAATGGCCGTATTATAAATACAGTTGATGAATTAGATGATGCGTTAAATTATTATTTATTTTATTTGAAAAATTGGAATTATGCGTACGCCTATTCTTTAAAATTAATAGATGCATATGCTTCTAAGAATATTATTAATCAGCTCGATGAGTTAATAGAAGGTGAAAATGATGCCACGTAAATTTAGAGTTTTGCAAATTGGAGGAGACGATTTAGAACTTATTTTTCAACACAAAAAAGGTGTGAGTTGGGATTACTTCGATATTGGATTGTTTGAATTTGATAGTGGTTATGTAGAGGCTATTGAAGCGATTGTTGAAGCAGAAGGGCGCTTTGATTTTATCTATATTCAAGCACCGTACTCGGAGACATTAATGAATTTATTACAAATGATAAGCGAACCATACAATACGTATGTTGATGAATCATTTTGGTCTGTTGAATATGAACAAGACGAAAATGTCCAAAAATACGTTGTTCAACCATTACATTACCGGAATATTGAAGAACGTAATAATAAATTAGAGGCAGTTAGCTTCTCAGGACAGTATGGAGATAAAGTTTCCCCTAAGTTAGCACTTGTGCATCCGAATTTTAAAGGAGATGTCGTATACCAAGGTAATTCAGAGCTCACGTTGAGTGGAGAATTTGGAAAAGAATTTAAACCTATCGCATCTTGGCAAAATAATCTCGTTTACGATAAAGATAAAGTCATTCAAATATGGCCAGAATTTGATATTGATGGTGCGGTCGAGTTGCAATATACATTTAGATTGATTCAGACTGGCGCTGATGGTGCATTAATTGAACAAATCATATTAACTGATGATATGTTAGACAGTCCTTTAGAGATACCTGCGAAACCATTTGATGCTTATATAAGTGTAACTGTTAAGGCGCGTGGGAACGGGACGGTACATTTAGGACCTATACACAAACGATGGTCTAGATTAGACATGGGTCAATTTTTACTTGGTGGTAGTCGTTTCGTAGATAGTCAACGACAGGAATTTATTTATTATTTCCACCCTGGTGATATGAAACCGCCACTAAACGTATATTTTAGTGGTTATCGAACAGCGGAAGGTTTCGAAGGATATTATATGATGAAACGTATGAATGCACCGTTTTTACTTATCGGCGATCCTCGTGTTGAAGGTGGTAGCTTTTATATCGGTTCATCTGAATATGAACAAGGTATTATCAATGTTATTGACGAGACATTAGAAAAGCTGAATTTTAAATCACATGAATTAATATTATCTGGTTTATCTATGGGTTCATTTGGTGCCTTGTATTATGGTGCTCAGTTAAATCCTCAGGCAATTATTGTTGGTAAACCACTTGTTAATATTGGAACGATTGCTGAACATATGCGATTACTTAGACCAGAAGAGTTCGGTACAGCATTAGACGTCCTGGTGTCTAATGAAGGTGATACATCTCAAGCGTCGATAAAGGCATTAAATCAAAAATTTTGGCAAACATTTCAAAAGAAATCATTGTCACAAACTGTTTTTGCCATAGCATATATGCAACATGATGATTATGATCCACATGCATTTCAAGAGCTATTACCTGTATTGACAGCACACCAAGCAAGAGTGATGAATCGCAGTATTCCTGGGCGACATAATGATGATTCACCTACCATTGCAAGTTGGTTTGTTAATTTTTACAACATTATTTTGGAAGACAAGTTTGGGAGAGTTCAACATGCTGAAAAACAAAACATTTAAAGTTACTTGGAATTATATTTCACAAACTACATTTATGTATGGCTCTAAAGTATCATTTTCAAATGGTGAAGTGACTTTTATAAATCCTTTGATGCCCTCTGGATTACCGATTCATGAGTGGTTGATGTTAAAGCAATTTTCAAAATATAAAAGTGCGCCAAGTTTACCAATTTTGCGTAGAGGACAGCATTATAAATTGCATTTTGATTTTGATGCAACGCCTGCTGGTTCAGTGTATTTTATCATCATTTTTTATAATAAAAATGGCACAAAACTAAGTACTGAGATTGTAAAGTCAAATAGTATTACGATTCAATATCCTGATGAAGCCTATGCTTATAAAATAAAAATGATGAATGCAGCATCGACGAGTCTTATATTTAGATGTTTAACAATCACAGAGATGACGCATCAAGATGATTTAGAGTATAAAAGCATGCGGGTGACGAAGATAGGCGATGACCAATATGGAAATTATATGATCAATGTCATTATTGCAGAACCATCTGACACCTATCCAACTATTTCGAATGATTTTTTGAAACTGTTTGGTCATGTTTGGCTCGTTGAACGTTGGATGGACGACAATATCGAGGGAAATATTAAGCAACTAAAGGATGATTTGCAAAGTCAAGATACCCTAACGGCTATTAATTTGATTAGTTATGGGTCAAAGTCAAATGTTTTTGCAACTTATGTCGCTCAGCATTTGGATTGCAAAGTGTATCGTACAAGCCATGAAGATGATGATTTAAAAGGATGGCTTACAGAACATGTCCCAGGAAATCATGAACTAAAAGATACAAATGTCGAGGTTTATTTTAAAGAAGAGCAAGACAAACATCTAAATTATATGTCACGTTTAATGAATCCAGTACGATTTTTAGATTACTTAGATGTATCGAAACTGAATGGTGGGGAAGTAAATGAAACATAAACTAGATGTTACGATAAACGAATTAAGACTAAAGTCGATTAGAAAAATAGTGAAACGCATCAATACATGGAGCGATGAAGTTAAATCATATTCTGATGATGCGTTAAAACAAAAGACAATAGAATTTAAAGAACGTTTAGCATCAGGAGTTGATACACTAGATACATTGTTACCTGAAGCTTATGCAGTGGCACGTGAAGCGAGCTGGAGAGTATTAGGTATGTATCCTAAAGAAGTTCAGTTAATCGGAGCGATTGTATTGCATGAAGGTAACATTGCGGAGATGCAAACAGGCGAAGGTAAAACATTAACGGCAACGATGCCTTTATATTTAAATGCTCTTTCGGGAAAAGGAACATATTTAATTACAACGAATGATTATTTAGCGAAGCGAGATTTTGAAGAGATGCAACCATTATATGAATGGTTAGGTTTAACTGCTTCATTAGGTTTTGTTGATATTGTGGATTATGAGTATCAAAAAGGGGAAAAACGTAATATATATGAACATGATATTATATATACAACTAATGGACGTCTCGGTTTTGATTATTTAATTGATAATTTGGCTGATAGTGCGGAAGGGAAATTTTTACCACAATTAAATTACGGTATTATTGATGAAGTGGATTCAATCATTTTAGATGCTGCTCAAACACCATTAGTTATTTCGGGTGCACCAAGATTACAATCAAATCTATTTCATATTGTGAAAGAGTTTGTAGATACATTGATTGAAGACGTGCATTTTAAAATGAAGAAGACCAAAAAAGAAATATGGCTGTTAAATCAAGGTATTGAAGCGGCACAATCATACTTTAATGTTGAAGATTTATATAGCGAACAAGCGATGGTCCTAGTGCGTAATATTAATTTAGCACTGCGCGCACAATATTTGTTTGAATCTAATGTCGATTACTTTGTATATAATGGTGATATTGTTTTAATTGACCGTATTACAGGTCGTATGTTACCGGGAACTAAGTTGCAAGCTGGACTTCACCAAGCTATTGAAGCGAAAGAAGGTATGGAGGTTTCAACAGATAAAAGTGTTATGGCAACAATTACCTTCCAGAATTTATTTAAACTTTTTGAATCATTTTCAGGTATGACAGCTACAGGAAAATTAGGCGAATCAGAGTTCTTTGATTTGTATTCAAAAATAGTCGTACAAGTACCAACTGATAAAGCGATTCAACGTATCGATGAACCAGATAAAGTGTTTCGTTCAGTTGATGAGAAAAACATCGCGATGATTCATGATATAGTTGAACTTCATGAAACGGGGCGACCGGTTTTACTCATAACGAGAACTGCTGAAGCGGCTGAATACTTTTCGAAAGTATTATTCCAAATGGATATTCCTAATAATTTACTCATTGCGCAAAATGTTGCAAAAGAAGCGCAGATGATAGCTGAAGCAGGGCAAATTGGTTCCATGACTGTTGCGACTAGTATGGCAGGTCGAGGCACAGATATTAAACTTGGTGAAGGTGTCGAAGCATTAGGTGGATTAGCTGTTATTATTCATGAACATATGGAAAATAGCCGTGTAGACAGGCAATTACGTGGTCGTTCTGGTAGACAAGGGGATCCGGGATCATCTTGTATATATATTTCACTAGATGATTATTTAGTTAAGCGATGGAGCGATAGTAATTTAGCGGAAAATAATCAATTATATTCATTAGATGCACAACGATTATCGCAAAGTAATTTGTTTAATCGCAAAGTTAAGCAAATTGTAGTTAAAGCGCAGCGTATCTCGGAAGAACAAGGGGTTAAAGCTCGTGAAATGGCTAATGAATTTGAAAAAAGCATTAGTATACAGCGAGATCTTGTATACGAGGAACGCAATCGAGTTTTAGAAATAGATGATGCTGAGAATCAAGATTTTAAAGCGTTAGCTAAAGATGTATTTGAAATGTTTGTAAATGAGGAAAAGGTGCTAACAAAATCGCGTGTTGTCGAGTATATTTATCAAAATTTAAGTTTCCAATTTAATAAAGATGTGGCTTGTGTTAATTTTAAAGATAAGCAAGCAGTAGTGACATTTTTATTAGAGCAATTTGAAAAGCAATTAGCTTTGAATCGTAAAAACATGCAAAGTGCATATTATTATAATATTTTCGTTCAAAAAGTCTTTTTGAAAGCAATTGATTCATGTTGGTTAGAACAAGTCGACTATTTACAACAATTAAAAGCAAGCGTTAATCAACGACAAAATGGGCAACGTAACGCTATTTTTGAATACCATAGAGTTGCATTAGATTCATTTGAAGTTATGACACGAAATATCAAAAAAAGAATGGTGAAAAATATTTGTCAAAGCATGATTACATTTGATAAAGAGGGTATGCCAGTTATACATTTTCCATAAATGAAAAGGGGTAGCGCATGACAATATATAATATAAACTTTGGTATAGGCTGGGCGAGTAGCGGTGTTGAATATGCACAAGCTTACCGTGCTAAATTATTGAGACGTACAAATCAAGACACTAAATTTGTGTTTTTAGATTTTATACAGTCAGAGAACATACAGACATTAACGCAAAACATTGGGTTTAAAGATCAAGAAGTTATTTGGTTGTATCAGTATTTTAGTGATATTTCTATAGCACCAACAACGTACACGTTAGATGACATTGAACGTGAGCTTGGTCATGAAATTAGTTTTAGAGAAAGAAATGGTAAGATAGTCCGTCTATATTTTAATGGGAAATCATCATTTGTAACATGTTATCTACAAAATGAACAAAAAGATGTTGTGGATCGTGCAGAATTTGTAATTAATAGTATGTTAGTACGTAAAGATTTTTATAGTTATACGCGTATATTTTCTGAGTATTATGCACCAGCTGATAATAAAGCGAAATTATATATGCGACAATTCTATAATGAAGATGGTTCCATCGCTTATAACGAATATATTGATGGAGACAGCTCTATATATGTGTTTGAAGATGCGGTGTTGTATAACAAAACCGAATTTATTGCATACTTTTTACAACGATTGAATTTAACCCGAGACGATATTGTCATATTAGACCGCGCTTCTGATATTGGTCAGGCTGTTTTGCAGCATAAAGGTGATAGTAAAGTTGGTGTTGTGATTCATGCTGATCATTATAGTAATAATATGATGAGTGAGCAGCATATACTATGGAACAATTATTATGAATATCAATTTTCAAAAGCTAAATACATTGATTTCTTTATTACAGCAACAGATATTCAAAATCATATGGTTTGTCGACAATTTGAGCAATATCAAGGTTATCGCCCACGTGTTTATACTATTCCTGTGGGAAGCATTGATGCATTATCATATCCTAAATTATCAAGAAAGCCATATGCGATGATTAGTGCATCTCGTTTAGCAAATGAGAAACATATTGATTGGCTTGTCAAAGCGGTTATCGTGGCTAAACGACAAGTGCCAGAATTAACATTTGATATTTATGGAGAAGGTAGCGAGAAGACGCGACTGCGTAAAATTATTGATACACACCGCGCGCAAGATTATATTCGTTTACTAGGGCATGTTAAACTTGATGAAATTTATAATGATTATGAGTTATTTCTTTCTGCATCAACTAGCGAAGGTTTTGGGTTAACACTAATGGAAGCGGTAGGCTCAGGACTAGGTATGATTGGATTAAATGTGAATTATGGTAACCCAACCTTTATTCGAGATGGGGAAAATGGCTACTTGGTACCTTTTGATACCGATGAAGATAGTGTGGATGATGTTATCGCAAAACTAGCTCATGCCATTGTAATGTATTTTAACAATGGTCCCCAGACACCACATGACATCTCTTATGAAGTGGCACAGCAATTTATGACTCAAGATATTATTTTAAAATGGGAAACATTAGTTCAAGAGGTGCTACATGATTAAATTATTTGATTACTTTAACAATCATTCACGAAAGTTATATGAGTCTTTTAAAGCCAGTAAGTTGGAAGAAGATTTAACAATTGTACTCAATGACAATGGCTTTTTACCGGACGATGTTATATCACCGTATCAATTTTTTGCAGATAATCATAATACAGAAAATATGAAACCACGATTTTTTAATCAGGTTACTGTACCAGCTTTTTGGGAAATTAAAGGTAACAACAATTCGGCTACAATTAATGATATGGGACGTCTACGAGGCAAAATATTTTATCAAAGTGGAGAGCGCCCTAGAATTGTTAGTCGTGTCGAATGGTTTGATGACCAACAACGTGTCCGATTTGTCGATTATTATTCTAAGAATGGTATTAAATTTGCACAAACTGTTTACGATTTAAATCGTAAAGCGATCTTGAAGAAATATATGACAGCAGAAGGTAAAGAAGTGATTTATGAAAATTTTGTAACATCTGATGTCATATTGGATTGGCAAGGGAAGTCTTACTTTTTCCCTTCAAAGCTCGCATTCGTATTATTTTTTATCAAGCAACTTGAAATTACGGAACATCATTTCGTTATTAACTCACTAGCCCTACCATTTTCAGTGTTATATAATTTGCCATCAAAAGGTAGTGATGTTTTGGTATGGCAAGAACACTGTAATGGTAATGTCCCGGGAAATATGCAATTGATGTGTAAAGGTGATATGAAACGACATTGTAATATTATTATTCCAGATAAAAACGAATATGAAACGATGCTCAATATAGCAGACGCAAAGGTTCAATCTCGTATTTTACAAGGCGGATATCTATATAACTATCGTAGTCGTAATAGATATACTAAAGAAATTGTAATATTAACTAACTCGGATCAACTTCGTAACATCAAGGTATTGGTTGAAACTTTACCAGATTTTAAGTTTCACATCGCTGCTATTACAGAGATGTCTGATAAGCTAATGCAACTTGATCAATATGCTAATGTGCATTTATACCCATCTATTAATATAGATAGGGTAAATGAACTATACCAGTTATGTGATATTTATCTTGATATCAATGAGGGTAATGAAATTTTAAATGCGGTGGAACAAGCGTTTGACTATGAGTTGTTGATTTTAGGTTATCGTCAAACCGCACACCATGCTAAAGTAACATTATCAGAGCACTTATTTGAGCATAATGATGAGATAACAATGGAAAGTAAAGACCAATTAATACAAATGTTAGAGAGTTTGAAAGATCAACAACAGTTTCAAGATGCTTTATTAGCACAAAAAGCACATGCACACGAAATCTCGCGTGAACAATTCGAGCAAGTTTTTAAACAGGCGCTCGAAAGCTAAAAAGAAAAAGCAGTCTAAAATAAAGCATCATTTAATAGGCAGTGTGTCAATAGAAAAATGAGAATTTCTTA
>NZ_KV839084.1:0-12091 GCF_001838845.1 Staphylococcus sp. HMSC36A10 | reverse complement strand
CCATCCATGTAACACCACTGTATGGTGCAACATTCGTATTGGTAATTAATTTCACACTATTTTCGGCTTTGGCCGTTTGTTGAATACCATCAACCACTGTTGTGCCGACACCAGTTATTGATGTTAAAATCGTCAATGCCGCAATACTTTTGATGATTATATTTTTATTCATTTTTCTGCTCCTCTGTTTATTCATGATGCTTTTGATATAGACGTTTTTTTATGTTATATTCGACCGATGTTTTTCATTAAAATTATTGAACACATGCTCATGGTGTATATTTACATTTGTTTATTGTTCAATGTGCTTTTGAATAAAATCTTTGATTTGAGGCGTAAAGTATACGGCACCATTATATTCAGAACCAATTTTTCCAATACCGCCATACACCACACCTATGACCTCATTGTTAGAATTTAGAACTGGTGATCCTGAATTCCCGGGTTCAATGTATGCATCAAAATTTAAAATATTGTCTTTGATTCTTTTTATAGTTCCTGTAGATTCAAACTGTTTAAAACTATTTTGAGCAGGTAATGGGTAACCAATAACTTTAATTTTGTCATCAACTTTAGCATCTTTCGCAAAATTGAATGCTTGGACATTTTCATTAAAATTAAAGCCTTTTGGTCCACGTTCGACTGCTTGTTCTTCAATATTCATGACAGAGATGTCTTCATCACCCGGATAATCAGAAATGCTTTTAATTTTATATATACCACCATTTCCTTTGTCACCGTTTGGATGGGCAGTAATTCTATCGCCAACTTTATAATCTTTTGATACATGTTTATTGGTGATAATTGTATTTTTTCCAATTACAAAACCTGTCGCATCTTTAAATGAAACGACGCCATTATATGGAAAAATATTTGTATCTTTAACTTGCGTAACATTCTTCTCTGCATTTGCTATTTGTTGTGTCTCTTCAACGACTGCAGCATTTATTCCAGTTACTGAGGTTAGAATGGCTAATGCTGCCATGCTTTTAATGACTATATTTTTATTCATTTTCAAGCTCCTTTACAATTCGAGATATGTTGCAACGCTCGTTTAAAGTCAATTTGTTTATTTATCTATGTTTTCTGCAATGAATTTTTTAATTTCTGGTGTAAAGTAGACGCCATATGCATTTCTGTTATCATCATTTTTTACATCAGAAGCAAAATGAATACCAACTAATTCGTTGTTGCTGTTTAATACAGGTGATCCAGAGTTTCCGCTTTCAGTATGCGCTGAATATACAATACTGCTACCTTCTACTGACATCACAGGGCCAGTTGACTCATATAAAACATATTTATTTTTGTATGGGTGTGGATAACCAATCACTTTAATTCGCTCACCAGCTTTAGCCCCTGCCGCATATTTGAATGGCGTTACATTATCATTAAAATTAAAGCCTTTTGGTCCACGTTCTATTGCACGCTCTTCAACTTGAATGACTGATACATCTTCTTTACCTGGATAATTAATAATCTTTTTAATCGAATAAATACCACCATTACCTTTATCACTATTTGGATGTGCAGTAATACGATCGCCCACTTTGTAATTTTTCGACACATGTTTATTTGTTAAAATAGTATTCTTTCCAACTACAAATCCAGTTGCACTTTTAAAAGCAACTACACCAGTATATGGAAAAATATTAGTATCTTTAACTTTTGTGACATTATTTTCTGCTTTGGCAGTTTGTTGTACTTCCTCAACCAATGTTGTTCCAATACCTGTTACAGATGTTAAAATTGTTAATGCTGCTAAACTCTTGATGACTACGTTTTTGTTCATTTTAAGTTCCTCTCTTTTAATTATTTTGATATCTAGATACATAATTCAGTAAATTTAGTTAATTATGTAACCGTTTTCTTAACCGTTCTTTAAAAAATCAACTTCACGAATGAATTGATGGTACTTATTTTTCAATATTATTTTGAATAGATTCTTTTAATTGTGGTGTGAAATAAACACCGAAATTCTTTTCAGATTCATCTTTTCCACTACCTGCATATAAAATACCAATCAGTTCATGTTTAGAATTCAATACAGGTGATCCAGAGTTCCCTGGTTGCGCATACGCATCAAATTCCATAAATGTTCCATTGATATGATTAATCGTTCCAGTTGATTCAAACATTTTATATTTTGTTTGTGCACCCTTTGGATAACCAATAACGGAAATTCTATCTTTCGCTTTTGCTCCGTCTGCAAATTTTGTATAACTAACGTTCTTATTAAAATTCAAACCTTCTGTACTTGTTTCATGAACATGAACTATCGCAAGGTCTTCTTTTCCAGGATATTCTACAATGTCTTTAACGTCGTAGTTTCCTCCGCCTTTACCTTTGCTCGAATGATGTGCTGCTACTCTATTTTTAAAAATATTATTACTTTTAGCGATATGTTTGTTAGTTACGATTGTATTTTTACCAACAACTACACCAGTACCACCCGCAAATGCTACCACTGAATTGTATGGTGCCTTTGTTGCATCGGTAATTTCTTTGACATTCTTTTCTGCTTTGGCAATTGAATGAGGCTGATTAGAAATATTTTCAGCGAAACCAAGAGATGTTAAAATAGTTAAAGCAGTTAAACCTTTAACCATTACATTTTTATTCATATTTTACCTCCTTCCAAATTTATTTTTATAGTTAATGTATCTAGATACACATTTACTATATACATTTTATATAAAAATATTAATTAAATATTAATTAACTACTTATTAACATATTATTAAATAATTGTACATGAATTGACTCATTTATTTAAATATGCTTAAAACTCAATATCACGCAATTAAAATTGACTTTTTAGGATTATTTTGGTCTTAAATATTAATTATTGAATTAAAATTGTAATATTTATTCGGAAATTAGGTTAGTGTGAATATATGGCGGAATGGTGAACAATTCACGTATTTATAATCTTTCACTTTATTATGTATTGTGTTTAACAATATTATTAGCGATTAGTTCCCCTATTATTTATGACAATATGCAGTCAATCAATGAAACATGAATGTATGAGTATATTTGGAACTAGTAATGTATTGTTAATTATTGAAGATGATTGAATTATGGAATTTTTTTCGAGATATGTTATTTCGGGGATCAGATTTTGCGATTTTGCCTTGGATAGAGTAGTTGCGATTTGTAAATACGTTTTACAGGTTCGATTCAATTTCGTTGTTAAGATAATATGGATTAGTTTCACTGACATGTTGATGCATGTCTTTTTTGTTCTGATAAAGTGTAAAATGTTTACTTAACATTACTTAGTATGACACCTGCTAATTCAAACATTATTTGAGACATTCTTTTCAAATTAATTATAAATTTTTACCTATAGACTAGTTTGATATTTATCTACATCCCAAAATTCTCATCAACAATCTTTCACATCCAACATTTTTACTTTAGTTTTTATAATTCAAAACAACAAAACTATGTTAAAAAATTATTCTATTTTTTAGTTAATAGATAGTTAATAAATTTTTGATATTTAGTTAATTGTTCTTTTAAAAAATTATTATTATATTTTCATTGTAAACGTTTACAATATAAAAAAGGGAGCAATTAAAATGAATACAAAATTTTTAGGTAAAACATTAGTAGCAAGTGCTTTAGTATTAACAACATTAGGAACAGGCTTACATTCTTCATACTTAGGATTAGATACAAATAAAGTTGTTAAAACAGCTAAAGCAGAAGAAAAAATGACAGATGGTCAATTATGGAATAAAGTTAAATTATCATTAATTGATTCAGATATTATTAGCGGTAATAAAGACGAAGATATAAAAGTAACTTATTCACTTAAAGACGATAATTCATCTAGTGTGTCTGCGCCTGGAAATGATAACGGCGATAATTTCAATCAAAAAATTGATTTTAAAGGATTAAAACAAATCGATTTAACTAAGGAAAATGTCTACGATGACTTTAACAAAGAACTAGACACTAAAAAAACATGGGATTCATTAACAACAAAGTTAAAAGATAAAGGTTTAGTAGCAGATGGACAAAAAGTAACTATACATTGTAATGATAAGTCTAACAATACAAATACTACTGTTTCTGGTAAAGTTGGTGAAGGAATCTCAAGTAACAGTGGAACTACATTCAAAAAACGCTTCATTGATAAAATCACAATTGATTAAACCTTAAATTCAAATTTCCTTAATTCATAAAACCTTAATAACTAACTCTTTCTTACAAACCACCTAGCCCATAATATATTAAAACGTCATTTTTATTTCAATTAGCGGAAAATAAAAAAACCATTCCGCATTAACTTTGGCAAGTTGGAATGGTTAAAAAAATATTTTAGAAGCCAGCGTTTGGCTTGCTTAGACGACATGTTCGCGCATGTCGTCTTTTTTACATTTATATAATAACACGCAATTCAATAAAATGTCTAATCAATAAACCTCAATTACATTCAAATCCAAAAACTTTGCACCTAATATTCATCGCTTAAATAAACATTACGTTTAATTAACCAGACATTGTCAATCGCGTCTAATACCCCTGTTGTCCGAATACAAAATTATTTTGTATTCATATTTATCTGTTCTCTTTTCTCCCTTTTCAACGCAACTAAATTTCTTTTACCATTAGCGCCCCAATCTTTAATCTTTAATTGTTCTACCGCTCCATTTTTTAAATCCTTTAAAGAGTAAAACTGCTAATAGCAACGTGATAATAATATAGATCGCCAATGTTAATGTAACTGGTATACTCCCTTCTATAAACATATAAACGTAACGTGTAGCATATGTGATTGGTAAATAGAACCACGAATGATCTCCAAGCACTTCTAAGCCAAAATAGACGTTAAAAATAAACATTAAAATTCCGGCAACAATAGCCATTACATCTTTAATGAAAAATATATCTAACATTATCACAAATTATTAATAATGTTAAAAATGACGGTATTAAATAAATTAATAAATATTCCATTGTCATGTATTGCTATACGATTATGACGCTAAAAAGGAATAATTATTAAGTTTATAGAAAACATCTGTATAACTTACTACAAATACTGAAAATAATATAAGGATTTAAGATCGTAAAATCTAAACTAAGGAGATGTTTAAATGCATTTGAAACTGAACGATGAAGATTTAAATTATTTAGTAAATCTAAGTAAAGAAATACTTGAACAATACAACATTAAATTAGACGAAACTTGTAAGGGAGATATTAACATAACATCATGTAATTCTGAATACTTTTTCACTTTAAGCTATTTTTTAAAGCCTGGAAAAGCAACTATAAATTTCAGAGAATGCCGTTACAACTATAGCTTGTTACGTTTAAATCTTAATGACGGTTTTCATAAAAACTCTAATAATGAGAAAATAAGGGGAAATAGAATTAATATATTTTCTGAAAAAGAATTTATACAAAAAGCTGACGGCGCAACCCATATGAAAGCATATCCTTTACCTTATAATATATTTGACGATAGCTCTGATTTTGTAAAACAATTATTTACTTTGCTTGAATATACAAAAACTAATCATAATGATAATATTAAAATTGAAACTAATCTATTCATGAGTTGGTGATACTATGCATGACAACACAATTAAATCTATTAGCAAAGACTATTTTGATTACTTACAAGCAGAATCAAAGTTTATCCCATTAGAAAATGAGACCATAGAATTTTATTCACCTATCGTCGATTATTTTGGTGATTCTATTTCTGTAAATATATCTTTTTCAGGGGATCGATATAAACTAACTGATCATGGTGAAACTTTATGGAACATGGAACAATTTGGTTTAGATTTAACTAATCATAAAAAACAAAAAAAGTATCAACTTCTCAATAATATTGTACAAAATTACGGTCTAGTCATTGAAAATAAGCACATAAACTTTTATACAAATAGAATAGACTTATCTCAAGCCATTCATGATTATGTTTTGGCTATTTCCGAGATTAGTTATTTGGGAATATTAAAGAAAGAAAATATTAAGTCATTATTTAAAGACGAAGTGATGCAATATTTTCTATCAAACAGAAAGATTTATCCTAATATATTTCCCGAATTTAAGGTAGAGGGGAAATCTAAGTTAATCCATAGTTTCGAAGCAGTATTTCCAGGAGAAGCTACAGAGTATGTTAAAACAATTAAACGAATCGATAAAAACAATGCAAAAAATGTCCTTTTCGATTGGAATGATGTTGAAGTACATAGAAATAAAAATTTTGATTCTAATGCTAGACTTAATATCATTACAGAACAACAAGATGATATTAGCGAAGCAGTATCAACTATGTTATCTCAATATAATGTAGAGGTGTTTTCATTTGAAAACAAAAAACAACTTGAAGAAAAGTTTAGTAACCTATAATTATCGTGTTATATAGTGTTTCTTCGATAATAGTTTCTATTTCAATTAAATCACCGATACTTAAAATGATAAATTTACCAATACCAAGTTTGTAATGAACTTTTACCGTCATACAATTATAGATGCTATATATACAAAAAGAACCACGCCGATTAAGACGTGGTTCCATTTTTTTAATAATTTTTTATATGTTGGAAGTTTCTAAATAATTCTAATTTCGCAAATTTAGCACCCTGATATTTAGCAAAGCAATCTACATTTCCCTAACTAAAAATTATCATGTGTGTAAATAAAAATTATGTTAGTACTTTAATTCCGTTTGATAATTAAAATAATTGCACTTTGTTGATTATTTAATCATATACAATTCTATACTCCAGGATTAGTTTCTTTAGAATCCGTACCGATTAATTTAACAGTATGGTTTTGCCAATCAACTTCATAAGTAGATGTAAACGTTACTGTATTTTGATTTTTGTAGTTATTACCAATCCAGTGTAGTCGATTCCATTGATTAGTATATCTATCCATTTCTCTTTGGTAAGTTACTTTGATTTTAGATTTTTTTGTATCATTTTGTTTATGAGAAAGTACGCTTATAAATTCTGGGTTAAAGTTACCACGCGCCAATAAAGGCATTTGATGTGTTGGCAAGAAATTTTGTCCAGCATTTGAACTACTTTGTCTACCACCTAAAAACAGTTCATTACCATATGTTGGGTCATAACTATCTCTACCATATGGTCCCCAACCATTATTCATAATTTTGTGCGCCTCAACACCCCAGCCAATTGATTTATGATTTGTTTTTCTATCAATCGTAGTTCTGTAACTTTCTTGTTTATAATTTATTGTTTCTGAAAATGATTTTGATCCATTCAATCCACCTGATAAGCCATTAGATATATTAATATCTCCGCCATAAGAATAACCTAATGTTTGTTGAACTTGGAATTCTTCATTTTGATTTTTAGGTGCATAGTCAACAACATTTACAGCATCATTTGATTCTGAACTAACCGAAACATTATACTTACCGCCCCAATAAAACTGTGAGTAATTGTAATCTTTTGGATTAGGCTTTTTATAACCTGAATTAATGTTTCCGGCTGCCTTAAGTACTAACGTATCTTTGTCATAACTTTTATCCTTAATGAAATTAAACGTTAAAATTTGAGAAATATTCAATTTATCATTATCAGATGTTGCTGTTGTTTTGTATAAAGTGATTTTGTCATCTACTTTTTTCTCGCTTACAGGTGTGATATGTTGAGCTGCATCAACTGTATTCGATAGCAAAAGCAGTGCAATTGATGAAGCAACTGATGATTTGATTAATTTTTTCATTTTCATATTAATTATGTCCTTTCACTTTAATTTCGTGTGTTTTCCAATTAACTTCATATCTAACTACAAAGTTTCTATTTACAAATGCATTATGCTTTCTTTCTGCGTAAATACCAGTTCTAGGGAATAAAGTCGCATATGTAATATCTAAGTTTCTACCATATGAAATTTCAAATTCACTCGTATCACTTGAACCTTTTTCATGTGATAGTGTAGTGATAAATGATGGATTAAAGCCACTTTGAACTAAAGGTGGCAATTGATTATCAGGAGCAAAATATTCTCTTGCTGAACCTGACGGACCATTTGGACTTTGTACGAATAAATATCTATCATGCGCAGATTTTTTACCATCAGGCGTAACAAATTCGTTTGCTTTAACACCCCATTTAACTGATTTTGAGTTTTGCTTGTCTACTTCACTGACATAACTCTTTTGGGTATAACTAATTGTTTTAGAATAATTAAATGAGCCATTGCCACCTATAGATGGTGCTGACTGGAAATTACCTCCAATGTTATATCCTAATGTTTGACCAACATCAGTAGTTTCTATTTTGTTTTTAGGAAGGTAATTGATTAAGCTAACATTTGGATCTTTAGTCGTCAGTCCTATATTATATTGGAATGGCCAAATCATTCGTTTAGTTAATTCATATCCACTACCCTTCACATCTGAAAATGAAGTTCTGGAATTAATAAAACCTTGCATTTTAACAATTAAAGCGTCTTTGTTATATTTTTTATCTTTTACAAAGTCGAATTGGACATTTTGAGTAACGCCCCATTTCTTACTACTTACATCCTCCGTACGTTTGATTACTTCAGCACCATCACCAATATTTTCAATATTAGTATTTGCTCTAGATTCTTGAATCGGAGATGCTAAAGGTGCAATCAGTCCTACTGACAAAGTTGCAGCTAACATTTTTTTCTTAAACATAAGTTTCACTTTCTTTCTATATAAATTTTTAATACAAATTTATTATAGATTATTTCACTTATTTATAAAATTAACTGTTCATTAAAAAATAAAATGCTATAAAATATTAAAAATGACACAATTTATTCATTTATGCTGCTGAAAACCGGTCATTTTGGCGCAACCTTCATTACCTTTAAATAGTTCCCTTTATATTCGAACAATATGATAAAATTACCGATACTCAATCTTTTCGCTATAAAAATAAAAACGAACTTTAATCAAATCTTCAAAAATAATGTTTGTATTATGACAAATAATCTATAATTGAATTTAAAATTAACTGATTATTAACTATTGTCCGTTAAATGGAGAGGATTACTTCGTATACTGTTATAACTGAAATCTTCTATATATCATTTCGTAATATCGCTAGCTTCATCTAAAAAATTTAATGCTATGATTTAGCCGAATTAAAAACATATATATATTTACTATGAACTAAAATTTCACTTTAAAAATAAAAAACCATGATTTCGAAGTCTTCATAAACTGAAGCTTCTACTCTCATGGCAATTTATACTATGATATTCAATTATAATGCCTAGTCTCATAGTAAACGGCTACTACATTCGCATGTACTTCGTTTTACTGTCCACGCATGGTCGTTGACTTATTTATATTATAATATAAATATTTTATTTTTCAATACTTAATTTTAAAAATCCCCTATGAAAATGTTGATGAACTACATCTTTAAATCTTATTATACATTGTATAAAATTATATTGCGAGGTACTAAATTGATGATATACACTTTTGGTTGTGTATGCATCTCACCTATCTTTTTTTGCTTTTTTCAAATAAGAAAGTATTAAAAATTAATGCCTATACAACGTTAAAGGAGGAACAGACATGGCTAAACTTGATTTAAATAGTCTTGACGATGAGCACGTAAAATTATTAATAAATGAATTAAAATATCCAGAAACTCATATCGATGTAAATGAATAAAAAACAATAGTTGCTAGTCGAATAAATGAAAGGCAAGAAATAATAAGTTTTAAGTTAGGAATAAAGTACTTCTTAACAATAAAAAGGGATAACATAGAAAAAGATAGGTTTTCAATTTCAATCATTTTCAAAGATACCTATCACACCCTAGTTAGAATAGATATTAACGGTGGTACTCACGATAATCCAGATGGAACAATCGCTCCGAAAAGTCATATTCACATATATAATGATAAGTGTGATAAAAAGGATAGGTTTGCTTATGAAATTAACTTGAAAGATTTCCCCGACATCTATAACTTGTATAATGTGTATATGTCGTTTTTAGAGTAAAAAAATATAAAAGACCTTGAATAAAGGAGGGATAATATGACTACGTTTGATGCTAAAAAATTAAAAAAAGAATATCTTGATTGGTATAATCAGATTTTAGAGTTTTCTAATTTATCAAACAATTCAGTAAAAATAGATACCCCTTTTAAAGATAATTCTTTAGATAATTTAAAAATATACGCTTTATACGATCAGTCCAGAGACATGATTACACTGACTGATGACGGCTATACTATATTTGGTTTAGAAAATAACGGTGTTTCTATAAATAAATTTAAAAAACGTAAAAAGATTTTTGAAGAGCACCTTTCAGCTTACGGTATTAAATATAACGATAAAACTCACGAAATTTTTGTTCAAACTAACTTTAAAAATTTTAATAAATCGAAACATAATTTATTACAGTGCCTTATATTTGTTAATGATATGTACTTACTTTCTAATCCTAAGTCACAGAACATATTTACAGAAGATGTTGCAAACAAATTGGATGAACATAACATTTATTACGGAAGAGATATACCTATTATAGGAAGCAGTGGTGTTGTTCATAATTTCGACTTTTTTATTAGCGCTAAGAAAAATCAAAAAGAAAAATTTATCAATGTTATTTCTAACCCTAATAATTCTATGATTATTAAGTCGAAAATAACGGATGCTATGCAAGCAAAAAAAAATAAAAAGACACAGGCAAAATGAGTTTATTTTTATTTTAAATGACTCAAAAAAAGAAATAAATGAACATAATAAAAATCTTCTTCATGAAAACTATATTAGTACAATAGATTATAGCGAATTAGATGAAAAGATAGGTTTATTGATTTAATATTTATAGACGTGATAATATCAATGTTTATATTAAATGAAACGAATTTGAAAAATTCGAAACAGCTTAAGATAGCAAATTGAATAGCCTTATTGATAATGCAGAATCGTCTACACATAGCTAAACAAATTATTTGAGAATAATTATTGTTAAACTATGTGGATAGGCGATTTTATTTTGACAAGAGAAAGAAGATCATTTAGTTCATAGTTTAAGTTACAAATGGCTAAACTTTATGAAAATGGTATGACTAGAATCGAAATTATACTCGAATACGATTTAACACTCTCAATCTTCTCGAACTGAATAAATACTGGGTCATTCAATCATCAAGATAACTTAATAAGTGATGATAAATGTTCATACCATTTTGCAAATATAACCAGATACTCTCAACAAAATGTAGAGTTCAAAAATGATATATCTTCCAAAGACCGCAAACTGTAGCAGAAAATGAGAACCTTGCGTTTTTGAAATGGTCTAATAAATCAAATATCATTGAAACTTTAATCACATAAATTAACAGTAGTCCCCTGTTCGCAGTTCTATAAATTACAAATGCAATAAAGGCTAAAGTAAACTAATTACTTTAGCCTTTATTAATAATTTAGTCGAATTTATTAAAAATCGACTAACTCCTGGTTATGCTACGCTTTTCTTTAAAATCCGCACGTAGATGCCGATTGATTATATTATAATATTATTATTTTATTTTTTCAAGCGTATATATAATATTTGATTTTCTTTAAGTAACAGCTAAACATTACATTTCAAAACGATTAGGTCATGCAGATGTACATACAACGCTTAAAACATATTCGCATTTGATTAAAGAATTTGAAGATAATGAAACTAAATTTATAGAAAAAAATCTGAATGATTTGTTTTGTGACTAATCTTCAAAATCTTGTGACTAAAATTAAGATTAATCATCAAAAATTAGTCACATTGTGGCTAAAAAATTTTAAATGGATATAAATAAATAAGAAATGTAAAAATGAGGATAATAGTTCAAATGCAGATATATCAAGGGGTTGAGTCTAAAATAAAAAGAGCGCTTAAAATGATTTTAAACCATTTTAAGCGCTAAAACGGAGAGTGAGGGATTCGAACCCTCGAGACGCTTGTGGCGCCTACACACTTTCCAGGCGTGCTCCTTCGGCCAACTCGGACAACTCTCCTCAACAATAAATATGTAATAAAAAAACAGAAGCGATATTTCACTTCTGCTTGTATGACTCCTACGGGACTCGAACCCGTGTTACCGC
>NZ_KV839083.1:0-380 GCF_001838845.1 Staphylococcus sp. HMSC36A10 | reverse complement strand
AATGTTGCACCATACAGTGGTGTTACATGGATGGGCGCTGGAACAGGATTTGTTGTTGGAAATCATACAATTATTACCAATAAACATGTTACTTATCACATGAAAGTCGGTGATGAAATTAAAGCGCATCCTAATGGTTTTTATAATAATGGTGGTGGACTCTATAAAGTTACTAAAATTGTAGATTATCCTGGAAAAGAAGATATTGCGGTTGTACAAGTTGAAGAAAAATCAACGCAACCAAAAGGTAGAAAATTCAAAGATTTCACTAGTAAATTTAATATAGCATCAGAAGCTAAAGAAAATGAATCTATATCAGTCATTGGTTATCCAAATCCTAATGGAAATAAACTACAAATGTATGAATCAACTGGTAAAGT
>NZ_KV839082.1:0-9676 GCF_001838845.1 Staphylococcus sp. HMSC36A10 | reverse complement strand
AATAGGTATACATTTGTGTGGAAGAAAAGTATTCCAAATCACGAATCGAAATTGAACGAAAATTCAAAAACACTATATCGTGACTTAGTTGAAGAAAAGCTGATTTCTATCAAATAATTAATAGAAATCAGCTTTTTTACATTGCCTAAGAACTTAATGTTCCAGCCTGAGCGTGTCATTAACATAATAATAATACAATTTTAGCAGTGTGTATCTCTTATTTTAAAATATTAATCAATTTATCGAGAACATCATCATGTTTATTAGCTTTTTCAACTAATAACTCAGTAAATTTATTATTCGTTTCTTTATTAAATTCACCAGTTACCTCAAGTTTATTCGCTTGTTGGAAAGCTTTAACTTGATTTTCTAAAGCTTTATCAAATTGCGTTGATTCATTATCAACTTTATAACCTAAAGCTGATAAACCAATTTTAATAGTTTTAATATTTTTATCATCGTCTCCAACTTTAAATGTTTTCGTATTAGGAATGACATTTAAAGATTGATATTTAGGTGTGTCAATAGTAACGTCTGGTTTAATGCCTTTACCGTGAATATAATGACCATCTGGCGTTAACCATTTCATTTCAGTATATTTTAACAATGAACCATCCTTAAACTCTCTTGTAGTTTGTACGACACCTTTGCCGAATGTTTTTGACCCATAAACTTTAGCTTTATTATAGTCTTTTAGCGCACCAGTAAACACTTCAGAAGCGCTAGCTGAACCTTCATTCACTAAGATGGATATATCCATGTCTTTCGCTTCTTTTAACGCATCATTAGAAGTTTGAATTGCTTCAGTATCTTTACCTTTTTCTAGTTTAACAACAGTTTTTCCTTTATCGATAAAAATATTTGCCATTTTAACAGCTTCATCTAGTAGTCCACCTGGATTATTTCTTAAATCTAAAACAATCTTTTTCAAACCATCTTTGTGAGCTTTTAGAACTGCATCTTTCAATTCACCTGATGTATCATTCTGGAATTTATTAATAGTAATAACTCCAACTTTACCTTTTTTCTTATACTCAACACTTTTAACATGAATTTTTTCACGTTTAATCTTAACGTCTTTTTCTTCACTACCTCGTTGAACAGTTAAAGTGACTTCAGTGTTTTCTTTACCACGAACATCTTTGACAACTTCATCTAATGCTTTACCTTTAATTGATTTTCCATTTACTTTAGTAATGACATCTTTAGGACGAATGCCAGCACGTTCTGCTGGAGATCCCTTCATAGGACTAGTAACCATAATTTGATCATTTTTCTTTTGCATTTCTGCACCAATACCTACAAAATCACCTGAAACACCTTCATTAAAGGATTTCGTTTGTTCTTTTGTTAAATATTCAGAATAAGGATCTTTTAATTCTTTGACCATGCCATCAATTGCAGCTTTACTTAACTTGTCAGAGTCCTGTTTTTTGTAATAATCACTATTTAAGATTTTATACACATTTTCAATTTTATTTAAGTTTGCTTGATCAGTTTTGTTTAAACCACTTATTTTTTGATTTATAAAAATATATGCAACAACTGTGATGACAGCTGTTATTAGGATTGTACCAATTAATATTGATATGAATTGCCAACGTTTTAAGTGAACGCGTTTCGATGAATTAGTTTCTTGGTCTTGATTGCTTGTTGCAATTTCAGCGCGTTCATCATCGGATGAAGATGTGTGTTGCTTATCATCCATTGTATCACTTCCTTATTATGTATTATGTACTTTTAAATTCTGTGTAGTTAATCATATCAATTTATGCAAGATAGCGCACCATATTTCACTATAATTGATTAATTTTTAGTCACAACTTAGTTTATTTTAAATTAAAACCAGGATAACGAATTGCATCACCCTGGTTCTAACTATTATTATTAAAAATTATATTAAAATTTTAGCCATTCCGTATATTCTTCATATAAATCATCAAATACAGACATTGGCAATGTGAAATCACCATGTGTCTCAATATAATCAGACAGTATGTTAAAATCATCATCGTGTTTTGGGAAAGCAAGATCGTCAAATATCTCTTCTGCTAGACGACCTTTATCGTCGTGTCGACCACGAACTGTCATGACAAATTGATAAAACGAATAGTTTTTCATTAGTTCATTGTCACATCAATCACTTTTGTTTCACCTTTAATCACAGCATTTTCATCATAAATATTAATTGAAGCTGCTTGATCAGTGTTAGTAATTATAATTGGTGAAATTACAGATTTAGCGTTATTATTAATATATTCAAGGTTGAATCTTACTAATGGATCTCCGACGTTAACTTCGTCACCACTAGACACTAACACTTCAAATCCTTCACCGTCTAATTGAACTGTGTCTAAACCGATATGAACTAATAATTCTAATCCGTTATCTGCTTTTAACCCAATCGCATGCTTAGTTGGAAAGACATTGTCAACACGTCCTGCAATTGGAGACACAACTTCTCCTTCAGTTGGATTAATACCAAAACCTTCGCCCATCATTTTTTGTGCGAATACAGGATCTGGAATATCTTCAATTTTCACGTATTCTCCAGTTAATGGTGCATAAATTGCGATATCTTTCTGAACTTCTTTGCCTTTTCCGAATAATTTTTTAAACATACTTTCCACTCCTACTTATCAAAATGTGATATTAAATCGCCATAACCCAATTCTTCTAATTTTTCATATGGAATAAATTGAATTGCAGCGGAATTGATACAGTATCTTAAGCCGCCACTTTCTTTAGGTCCATCATTAAAGACGTGTCCTAAATGACTATTTGATTCTTCTGAACGCACTTCAGTTCTTACCATACCAAATGATTTGTCGACTAATTCTATAATTTCATCGTCATCAAGCGCTTTAGAAAAGCTAGGCCATCCACATTCAGAATGAAACTTTTCTTCAGATGTAAATAAAGGTTTACCAGAAATCTTATCTACATAAATCCCTTTAGCAAAATGATTCCAATATTCATTCATAAATGGTGGTTCAGTGCCATTTTCTTGTGTAACAATATATTCTATGTCTGTTAGTTCACTTTTATCTTTTTTAAGCATTTTGATTCCCCCAATGTGATTCTATAAACGCTTTTCTACCTGAACCACGTTGATATTGGTAATAATGTACCGGGTTCTTTTTGTAATAATCTTGATGGTAGTCTTCAGCTGGATAGAAATTTTTATATGGTTTAATAGGTGTAATCACTGGTTTCTTGAAAATACCTTGTTCATTTAATTGTTGCTTTTTAAACTCAGCAGCCTTTTTCTGATGTTCATCATGATAGAAAATGACTGGTTGATAGCTTTCGCCTCTATCGAAAAATTGCCCTTGATCATCAGTTGGGTCAAATGTTTTGAAATATATGTCTAATATATTTTCAAAGGAAGTAACCTCTGGATCAAACGTAATTTGTACTGCTTCGACATGGCCGGTTTGATTCGTACATACCTGTTCATAAGTTGGGTTGTCAACATGACCGCCACTATAACCAGATACGACTGACTTGATGCCTGGATATGATGTAAATGGTTTAACCATGCACCAGAAACATCCTCCTGCTAATGTTGCATATTCTTTTGTCATATGAATTACCTCCTCTATCTATCTAATTATAAATTTAGTCTATAAAGGATTGAAATGGAAGTAATTAACACTGAAAAGATTAAATTTACTTCTTAAGGACTACGAGGCCAATCGCACCTTGACCAGTATGTGCAGAAATAACTGGTGTAGTTACATTTATATCGTAATTATTCACATGAAAAGCTTCATTAAAAACTTTCTTCAATTTATCAACATATTCAATGACGTTAGCATGTGCGACACCAACGGATTTGATTTCATGATCTCCTATAAATTCAGCAATTTCCTTTTTCAAGTATTGGATACTAGAATTTTGAGTTCTCGCATTGTGCACAAGCTCTAAGCGACCATCATCTAGTGTACCAATTGGTTTAATTTTCATAAGATTACCAATCAAACCTTTTGTTTTACTAATTCTGCCACCTTTAATTAATTGATTCAATTGCCCTATAACTACAAATAATTTAATGTTTTCTCTTAAATGATTTAACTTTTTAACTATTTCAGAAGTTGAGACACCTTCTTTTACAAGCTCTACTAGGTGTTGTATTTGATACCCTAAACCAAAAGAAATAGATTTTGAATCAATAACAGTTACATTAGCATCTACCATTTGACTTGCTTGGTAAGCAGTGTTATATGTACCACTTAATCCTGAAGAAAGATGAATACTTATGATTTCAGAGCCATCTTTTCCTAGTTCTTCATAAGCAGATATAAATTCACCTATGGCTGGCTGACTTGTCTTTACATCTTCATCATTTTCAATATGATTAATAAATTCTTCTGATGTAATATCTACTTGGTCAACGTATGAAGCTCCTTCAATAGTTAAACTTAAAGGAATTACATGAATGTTGTTTGCTTCTAAGTATTCTTTAGATAAATCGGATGTTGAGTCTGTTACTATAATCTGTTTTGTCATGGTCGTTTTCCCCCTTATTTTTTACGAATTAAATGTAGAAAGGTATGTGGAATTGTATTTTTCTCATCTAGTTTACCTTCAACTGAAGAGGCAACTTCCCAGTCTTCAAATGTATAAGGTGGAAAGAACGTATCACCACGGAATTTACCTTCAATAACAGTAATATACATGTCGTCCACTTTATCAATCATTTCTTCAAATAATGTTTGCCCTCCAAATATGAAAACATGGCCCGGTAGTTGGTAAATATCTTCAATAGAGTGAATTACATCAACGCCCTCTACGTTGAAACTTGTATCTGAAGTAAGTACAACATTTCGACGATTCGGTAGTGGTTTGCCAATCGATTCAAATGTCTTACGACCCATTACTAAAGTATGACCAGTTGATAATTTTTTAACATGCTTCAAATCATTTGGTAGATGCCAAGGTAATTGATTTTCAAAACCAATTACTCGTTGCAAGTCATGTGCAACTAGAATGGATAAAGTCATAATTATCCTCCTTCTTCTATCATTTCATTTTTTATTACTAAGTTATCTTTAATTTAACACAATTTTTATCATAAAGTGTGATAGAAATAATGATTTTGCATAATTTATGAAAACGTTTAACACAAAAAAGTACTTTTTTGCACTTGAAAATACTATGATGTCATTTTGATGTCTATATGGTTAGCTAACTATGCAATGACTACACTGCTATTGGAGCTTTTATTGCTGGATGTGATTCATAGTCAACAATTTCCAAATCTTCATAATTTATGTCGAAAATAGACTTGTCACTGTTAATTTTTAATGTTGGAGGATTGAAGCTTTCACGTGCTAATTGTGTTTGAATCGCATCAATATGATTTGAATAAATATGTGCATCTCCAAATGTATGCACAAATTCTCCTACTTCAAGTCCACATTCTTTGGCAATAAGGTGTGTCAATAAAGCGTAGCTTGCGATATTAAATGGCACACCTAAAAAGATATCTGCGCTACGTTGGTATAACTGGCAACTTAACTTACCATCTTGGACATAAAACTGGAACATGGTATGACAAGGCGGAAGTGCCATTGTATCAATTTCTGTTGGATTCCATGCAGATACGATGTGTCGTCTTGAATCTGGATTATGCTTAATTTGTTCAATTACTGTTTTAAGTTGATCAAAATGATTACCATCTTTATCAACCCAATCTCGCCATTGTTTACCATAAACATTTCCTAAATCACCGAATTGCTTCGCAAAAGTATCATCTTCAAGAATACGTTGCTTAAATTGTTTCATTTGTTCTTTATATTGTTCGTTAAATTCAGGATCACTCAATGCACGATGCCCGAAATCTGTCATATCTGGACCTTTATACTCGTCTGATTTGATATAATTTTCAAAAGCCCATTCGTTCCATATATTATTATTATATTTTAATAAGTATTGGATGTTTGTATCTCCTTTAATGAACCATAATAATTCGGTTGCTACTAATTTAAAAGAAACTTTCTTTGTCGTTAATAGTGGAAATCCTTTAGATAAGTCAAAGCGAAGTTGATGACCAAATTTTGAAATCGTACCTGTATTTGTGCGATCATTTCGTGTATTTCCTATTTCTAAAACTTCTTCACAAAGACTGTGATATGCTGCATCAAATGAATTCAACATATGCGATAACACCTCATTTTCATTATTTATAGTATGTATATTTAGTTTGATATAACTTAACTTTATGTAGCATTTTGTTATCACTCATTTTAGGAATATGATATTAATATCATGAATTCCGTTACTTTATTTATAAAATGCTGATTAAGTACCTACCCCATCGTAACGTGATATATGTTTCCAATTGGTAATTGTTTACCCAAATCTATAACTTTAATGCTAAAAAATTTTAAAAAAGAGGTTAACACATGATTTGAATATTATGTTTGATGTCCTATTAAAACAGTTAAATTTCTAGAAAATATAGTTGGTAAAAACGGACTTTATTTAACAAATAGAATACAACTATATTCTCTATTTTCAATGACAGACACCATTTTTAATATTATAAAATGTGTTAACCTTTATATTTATTTATGTGTACTATTTACAATTTTCGTCAAAGGCATCCTTTAAGTCCATTGCAATGTCATTAATATCTCTACCTTCGATAAATTCTCTAGGCATAAAATAAACTAAATCTTGACCTTTGAATAAAGCATACGAAGGACTAGATGGTGCTTGCTGAATGAATTCTCGCATTGTAGCAGTTGCTTCTTTATCTTGCCCAGCAAAAACTGTAACTGTATTTGTAGGTCTATGTTCATTTTGTGTTGCAACTGCTACTGCAGCTGGTCTTGCTAATCCAGCTGCACAGCCGCATGTAGAGTTAATAACTACAAAAGTAGTGTCATCAGCATTTACTTGGTTCATATACTCCGATACTGCTTCGCTCGTTTCTAAACTTGTAAAACCATTTTGAGTTAATTCGCCACGCATTTGTTGCGCAATTTCTTTCATATAAGCATCATATGCATTCATATTTAATTCCTCCAATTAAATTGTTCTGTTTGCCATTTGTTTCCATACTGAACCAAGTGCCTCATCTCCGTTTTCAATACGAGATATGGCCATTTCAATTTGTAATTTAACTTCAAACGCATTGTCATTAATATGGGCTTTTAGTGCGGGAAGCTGCTCTGCATTACCTTCATCAAAGATAAACATAGCAGCACGCCACCTAACGATTTTCTGTGGATCATCTAATAGTAGCACCATTTCTGGTAGTGCCTCTGGATACCCTAAATCGCTTATGCAATCCCCTGCTGTTCTTCTTACAGCAGGACTTTTATCACGAAGCCCCTTATATAAATACGGTAAAATTTCTTTACTTTCAATCATACCTAATAATACAATCGCTTGACGTCTAACCGGTACTTTTTCATCAGATAAAGCTAAATCAAGTAGCGGTATATCTTCAAAAGTCGGCTTTGGAAAATGGTTTAACATTCGTAATCGAGTCTTCCAATTATCAGTTGCATGATATTCATCCAAAGAGACATGTCGATAGAAATGATAATTATTAGTTGCGTGATTTTCTTCTAAAGCATGTTTTACCAATACGGGTAACTGTGATTCTGGATAGGTAGCTAGCACTTCTTCTAGGACACCATCCATTACTTCTTCAATATTTCCATAGCGATTTCCTAAATCTAGCCATTTACGCATAAAAACAATATTGTCATGTGCTGTTTGCGCTTGAGTCATATGATCAACATATGTTTGTGGTAATTGTTCTCTTAATTCTTGGTCAGCAGAAGTTAGCTTAATTTGATACGGTATACCCTTAAAAGTTAATAATTCAGCTTTAATTTCACCAAAATGATTGTCAATTTGAGGTTCATTTACAGATTCTAAAACCTTATTCGCATCAGAAAAAGCAGCTTTAATATCAGGTAATATGACTTCCCAATCAGCTTTTGGTGCCTTATCAACAGCTAAGAAGTTCATGACATGAAAAATGGAAGTGATACCATCTATAGATAACAACTGATTTATAAATCTTGGTTGTGTTTCTTCTACTTTTTTATAAGTATTAGATAACTTGTCTTCTCTTGTATATGACAAAACAACTTTCATTGTATTTGGACTTGGTGTTGGCTCTATACGTAAAATTTCCATATACTTTATTCCCCCCGAATACTAGTTGATGAAAAATTTATTCGAATACAGCCTCTACTTTTGGCAATACTGTTTCCCAATTTGCGTCATTTTCTTTATCTACTGAAATAAAGTCCATAACATGGAAAATTGATTTAACGCCTTCAACCTTTAAGATGTCATTAATAAATGCTGGCTGTGAATCATCAACTTTAGTATACGTATCTGATGTCATACCTTCTCTGCTTTCACTAAGTGTAATCTTCATTGTGTTGTGGTTCGGTGTTTCTGATATAGATATAATTTTCATTTGACTTCCTCCTATTGAAGTTCATTTCCTAATTGTTTTATTTCTTTCCCTATTGAACACTCATTGATACAAAAATGATGCGCCTTCGTTTTCCCCTCTAATTTACGCAGACGAGTTTTGATTGGACATTGATTGCAATAAGTATTCATTAAATCATCTATTTTCGCGAGTGCATTTTGCTCTGAAAAAGTTAAAATACGCGACACTTCCTTTATTACTTCAAAATATTGCAACCTTGTAAATAAGTGTTACTGTTTTAAATTTGACATAAAAATATTATAACATTTTTGACCCTAAGATTTGAATGAAACCTTTTACAATTCTATACGTAAAATGTATTTATATTCAAATGCTATTGCATCGCAAACGATTTTTCAGTAAAATGAGTAAGTTATTTATTGAGCGGTTTCTAAACACCCGCATGATCAAAATTTAGGAGGACATTTTAATATGTATAATGAAATTTTAGGACTAGTTACGTTTATTGCAACGTTCGTACTTATGGTACTTATGTATCGCTTTTTTGGTAAACAAGGTTTAATTGCATGGGTTGCAATTGGCACAATCATTGCCAACATACAAGTGATTAAAACTGTAGAAATCTTTGGTATTTCAGCAACTTTAGGTAATGTCATGTTTGCTTCTATTTATTTAGCAACAGATATTTTAAATGATATTTATGGGCGTAGAGTTGCAAAAAGAGCAGTTTGGTTAGGCTTTTCATCAACATTAATTATGATTATTGTTATGCAATTGTCATTACATTTTATTCCTGCACCAGAAGATATGGCACAAAAAGCATTACACGCAATCTTTGATGTTGTGCCACGTATTGCTTTAGGCTCAATTGTCGCATATATTATTGGTCAACATATTGATGTATTTATCTTTTCACTAATTAAAAAAGTATTTAGTTCTGATAAAACGTTTTTCATCCGTGCATATGGTAGTACATTTTTAAGCTCAATAATTGATACAGCTTTATTTGTAGCTATCGCATTTATCGGAAGTTTACCTGGTACAGTTGTATTTGAAATATTTATTACAACGTACGTATTAAAATTAGCTTCAACAGTTTTCAATGTACCATTTGGATATATTGCTAAATCATTTTATCGTAAAGGTAAGATTGATAAGTTAGATCAAGGCTATTAACGCACTTACTACACAAAAGAATAAGTTTTAAGGCTGTGGGACAGAAATGATATTTTCGCAAAATTTATT
>NZ_KV839081.1:0-1432 GCF_001838845.1 Staphylococcus sp. HMSC36A10 | reverse complement strand
CCATCCATGTAACACCACTGTATGGTGCAACATTTGTATTTGTAATTTGTTTAACAGTATTTTCGGCTTTGGCTGTTTGTTGAATACCTTCAACCACTGTTGTGCCGACACCAGTTATTGATGTTAAAATCGTCAATGCCGCAATACTTTTGATGATTATATTTTTATTCATTTTTCTGCTCCTCTAAGTATTTGTATAATTATAATGTTAGCTTTTTGAAGTTTTATTTTTTTTAATCATTTCGAATAAATAGAATCACAGAGATGATTTGAATTGTTGAGTTTGTTGTTAATTTTTAAAATCATTTATCTATGTAAGGATTTATTTATCTGTGTTATCTGCAATGAATTTCTTAATTTCAGGAGAGAAATAAACACCATATCCTTTTGTACTTTTATTTCCAGGGCCGTTTCCACCAAAGTGAACACCTACAACTTCGTATTTACTGTTAAATACAGCTGAACCTGAGTTGCCTGGTTCTACGAAAGCATCAGTAATAATCATGTTGCCTTTAACTGACAGCACTTTTCCTGTTGATTCATACATTTGAAATTTATTTATATATGGTTCTGGATAGCCAACAATTGAAATGCGTTCATTTTCTTTCGCTTCTGATGCTATTTTTAAAATGCCTGTGTAATCTTTAAAATTCCTGTTTTTTGGATGAACAGCTTTATCTTCCACATGTAGAATGGCAATATCTTCTTGACCTGAAAAACGGACAATTTTTTTAACTTTATAAAATCCGCCATTATTATATTCACCATTCGGATGCGCAATAATATGTGCGCCAATTTCCATACCTGCAACGACATGCTTGTTGGTAACAATTGTATTTTTACCGACAATGAATCCTGTTCCAGATCCTATCGAAACGATACCATTGTATGGTGCTACATTAGTATTTTTGATTAGTTTCACATTATGTTCAGCTTTAGCCGTTTGTTGAATACCCTCAACCACTGTTGTGCCGACGCCAGTCACTGATGTTAAAATCGTCAATGCTGCAATACTTTTGATGATTATATTTTTATTCATTTTTGTGCTCCTCTAAGTATTCGTATAAATATAAGGTTAGGTTTTTGAAGTTTTATTTTTTAAATCATTTCGAATAAATAGAATCACAGAGATGTTTAAAATTGTTGATTTTGTTGTTAATTTCTAAAAATCATTTATCAATGTATGGATGGATGATTTATTTATCTAAATTATCTGCAATAAATTTCTTAATTTCAGGAGAGAAATAAACAGCAAATGACCTCGTACTTTCACCTGTTGGTTTATCACTAGCATACATAACACCAATTGCTTCTCGCTTACTATTTAATATAGGTGAACCAGAGCTGCCAGGTTGGACAACCGCATCAGATGTCACTATATTTCCATTCACTGATAGCACTTTACCAGTTGATTCATACATTTGTAGTTTAT
>NZ_KV839080.1:0-15769 GCF_001838845.1 Staphylococcus sp. HMSC36A10 | reverse complement strand
TTGAGACCGCAAGGTCTCTTTTTTTATGTCTAAAGTAGCAAAGTAAAAAAGTAAAGGTAAAGAAGATTTTTTAGGCTCAAAGAAATATACGATGGTATACAAAGCGTGCAACCTCAATAATGTAAAGTATAATAAAAAGCAGTCATAAGATGATTTCAATTAGAAATCAATTTATGACTGTTTTTCTTACTATGTGTTAAATTAACAATGAATATAACATCTTATTTTCATTAATATAAATATTGGAAGGATCGAAATGATTTACACGTTGTTTGAGTTGTATTAAATCATCATGATCTTTAAGTTGAATACCAATAATGACAGTACCTGTATTTTGAGAAGATTTTTTTAAGTATTCAAATTTTGTAATATCGTCTTGTGGGCCTAAAACATCATTTACAAATTCTCTTAATGCACCAGGGCGTTGAGGGAAGTTTAAAATAAAATAATGTTTCATTTCTTCATATAATAAAGAACGTTCTTCAATTTCCTTCATACGATTAATATCATTATTACCACCACTAATGACACAAACAACAGTTTTACCCTTAATGTGGTCTTTGTAGTTTTCAAGAGCACTCACACTTAATGCGCCAGCAGGTTCTGCTACAATTGCTTGTTTTGAATACATATCTAAAATCGTAGAACAAACTGCACCTTCATCTACTTGAACGTAATCATCTACATTTTCTTTTGCAATTTCAAATGTAATATCGCCAACTCTAGCTACAGATGCACCGTCCACAAATTTATCGATATTAGGCAATGTGACTACCTGATTATTTACCACAACAGATTCATACATACTACTTGCACCTGAAGGTTCAACACCTATAATTTTCGTGGTAGGTGAATAGGTTTTAAAGTAAGTACTAATACCTGAAATTAAACCGCCACCACCAATTGCGGCAAATAGATAATCAAAGTTAACATTGTCAGACTTTGCTTGTTCTAGCATTTCTTTAGCAAGCGTACCTTGTCCAGAAATTGTATGAACATTATTGAATGGATCTATAAAGTTCATTTGATGTTCACTTGTATAAGTTAAAGCTTCAGCTAAACAGTGATCAAATGTATCACCAGTGAGTACAACTTCAACGTTACTATTTCCAAAGAACTTTACTTGATTTACCTTTTGTAAAGGTGTAGTGACTGGCATAAAGATAACAGCGTTTAAATTAAGTTTTTTAGCTGTATAGGCAACACCTTGAGCATGATTACCTGCACTTGCACATGTAATACCTTTACTTTTAGCTTCATCTGATAAAACAGAAATAGCGTTGTAAGCACCTCTTAATTTAAAAGAACGTACCCATTGTAAATCTTCTCGTTTTAAATAGACTTTACAATCATACTTTTGAGATAAGTAATGGTCTAATTGTAAAGGTGTTTCTTTGACAATATCTTTAAGTCTTAAAAATGCTTCATCGATATCTTTCGTAGAAACTGTTGTTTTGACTGTCATAATATTCAACTCCCTTAAAGTGATTTTTCATATTTTTCTATTAATGATTCATATTGTAGGGTGATTGCAATGTCATCTAATCCATTTACTAATTTATTCTTCCAAGTTTCATCAATTTCAAAATGGAAACTCTTGTCTGGTGATGACACAGTTTGATTTGGTAAATCGACCTCAATTTCAACATATTTAGCAAGATGTTCACGGGCACTTTTTTCTAAAACGATAGGCAACATCGCATTTTTAGTGCAATTCATATAAAAAATGTCACTGAAACTTCCTGCAATAATAATATGAAAACCATAGTCCTTAAGAGCCCAAGCAGCATGTTCACGACTTGAACCACATCCAAAATTATCTCCAGTAATTAAAATAGAAGCCCCTTTATATTGTGGTTTGTTAGGATTGAAATCTGGATTATCTGAACCATCTGGTAAATAACGCCATTCATCAAAAGCAAATGGACCGAAACCACTTTTTGAAATACGCTTTAAGTGTACCTTAGGAATGATTTGGTCTGTATCGATATTGTCGTTGAAGAGAGGGACTATTTTACCTTTATATGTTGTAATAGGTTTGATTGCTGCCATTTAAACAACCACCTTTCTTACGTCCACAAATTTACCATGAATAGCTGCTGCTGCTGCCATAGCAGGGGATACTAAATGTGTTCTTGCACCTTTGCCTTGTCGTCCTTCAAAGTTTCGATTACTTGTAGATGCACAATGTACGCCCTCAGGTACTTGGTCAGGATTCATGCCTAAACACATTGAACATCCTGGTTCACGCCATTCAAATCCTGCATTTTTAAAGATAGTATCTAGACCTAATTTTTCTGCTTCTTTTTTTACTGTACGAGAACCTGGTACGACAATAGCTGTAATATTTGGATGAACTTTATTTCCTTTAACAATATGACTAGCTTCAATCAAATCTGATAGTCTAGCATTTGTACATGAACCGAGAAAAACATACCCTAAGTCGATGTCTTCAGCTTTTTGACCTGGTTCTAACCCCATATAATCATACGCACGTTGATCGTTGATATCTTTGATTTCAGGGAATGGTTCACTGAAATTAACACCCATTTCAGGATTAGTTCCCCATGTCACTTGTGGTTCTAATGTTGAAACATCAAGTTCAATTACACGATCAAATATCGCGTCGTCATCAGAATATAGCTCACGCCACTTATCAACTGATTTAGCGAAGTTATCGGCAAATGGTCTCCCTTTAACATATTCAAATGTTATATCATCAGGTTGGATTATGCCGTATTTGGCACCACCTTCGATAGCCATGTTACAAATAGTCATTCGACCGTCCATTGAAAGGTTTTTAATTGTTTCGCCAGTAAATTCCAAAGCATAGCCTGTACCAAAATCAACACCATACGTTTTAATTAAATGCAGAATAATGTCCTTAGCATAGACGCCTGTTGGTAAGGTACCATTAATATCGATTTTTAAGTTTTTGGGTTTTGTTTGCCATAGCGTTTGAGTTGCGAAAACATGTTCAACTTCACTTGTTCCAATTCCAAATGCAATAGCACCAAATGCTCCATGTGTTGCTGTGTGAGAGTCACCACAAACGATTGTTTTGCCGGGCTGTGTAAGTCCTGTCTCAGGTCCTACCATGTGAACAATACCTTGTTCATCAGAGCCCATATCAAAAATATGCACCCCAAAATCTATGGCGTTTTTTTGTAATGTTGCGATTTGTTTGTTTGCAATTTCATCTTTAATATTGAAAATATCAATAGTAGGAACATTGTGATCGAGTGTTGCAAATGTTAAATCTGGGCGTCTTAATTTTCTGTTTTGAAGCCTAAGTCCTTCAAATGCTTGAGGAGAAGTAACTTCATGTATAAGGTGTAAATCAATGTATAATAGTTGCGGTTCGCCCAATTTCCCGTATAACACATGTCTGTTCCACACCTTGTCAAATAATGTTTGACCCATTTACATCTCCCCCTTAGTGATTCAATTTTTGAGATAGAATTTCGAAAATATCAGTAGTATTCAATTTGCCGCCTAAATCTGCTGTCGTTTGCCCATGTTCAATCATGTTATAAATATGTTGTTCTAATTCATCTGCAGCATCTGGTTGATTTAAGCTTTCACGTAAACACATCGCTAAAGATAGAATCATTCCAAATGGATTGGCAACGTTTTTACCTGCAATATCTGGTGCTGATCCATGAATAGGCTCATACAATCTTGGACCATCGTTACTAAAACTAGCAGAAGGTGATAAACCAAGTGAACCAGGAATCACTGAAGCTTCATCACTTAAAATATCGCCAAATAAGTTTTCACATACGATGACGTCAAATTGTTTTGGATTTGTGATTAAATGCATACTACAAGCATCAACAAGTAAGTGATTTACTGTTACTTCTGGATATAATTGACTTACTTCATTTACGACTTTGCGCCACAATTTACTAGAAGCTAATACATTTTCTTTATCAACTGATGTTAGTTTTCCTCGTCTTGAAGCGGCCAATTTAAATGCTACGTGAACAATGCGTTCTATTTCTTCTCTTGTATAAGTAAGAGAATCTAAGGCCTCGTGATTATTAAAATGTCTAGGTTCTCCAAAATAAATACCACTTGTCAATTCACGGACTATAACTAAATCTGTGCCTTCAACGCGTTCTTCCTTTAAAGGTGATAAAGAACTAGCGCCTTTGACAACGGTAGTGGGGCGTATATTTGCAAATAAATTTAAGGATTTACGCAATTTTAATAATCCTTGTTCTGGTCGATTGTTAGGATCTGTCCATTTAGGTCCACCGATTGCACCCAGTAAAATAGCATCTGCTCTTTTACACGCATTTAAGGTTTTCTCAGTTAAAGGTTCGCCGAATGTATCAATAGAGGCACCACCAAATTCGTGGTGCTCTATTTGATAATTAAAGTTATATTTATTACTTATAATTTCAAGCAATGATAGAGATCCGTTCAAAATTTCTGGACCGATTCCATCACCAGGTAGGGCAACAATGTTATAAGTCATAATTAATTACCTACCTTTTCAACATTTTCAGCTGCAAATTTAGCATGTGCTTCTACGTATGCTTTACAAGAGGCTTGTAAAATATCATGATCAATACCAAAGCCATTGACAGTCTTACCTTCAATCAATAAATTTACATGTACTTCTGCTTGGGCATCAGTACCTTCAGTGACAGAATTAATACGATAATCAATTAATTCTGTTTCTTTCTGGAAAATACGATCAACTGCATTGTAAATTGCTACGATTGAACCAGTACCAATACTTGAATCCTGGTAAATATGCCCCTCTTTATCTTTAACAACAACAACAGCACTTTGAAGGCCGCTAGAGACATATTGTAGTTGCAGTGTTTCCAATTTATAAAGTGCTTGATGCTCATGCTCAGAACCTTGAATAATCGCATGAATATCTCTATCTGAAACAGATTTCTTTTTGTCCGCAATGGCCTTGAATTGTTTAAATAAATCTATTTGCGCTTCTTTATCAATGTCATAACCTAATGCTTTTAACTTCTCTGAGAAGGCGTGTTTACCAGATAATTTTCCTAATGGAAGTTCAGTCGTGCTTACACCAACAAGTTGAGGTGTCATAATTTCATATGTTTCACGATGTTTTAATACGCCATCTTGGTGAATACCTGATTCATGACTAAATGCATTTTGGCCAACAATTGCTTTATTTCTAGGCACTCGAATACCTGCATATCTTGAAATTAAATCCGATGTTTTTTTAGTTTCTTCGAGATTAAGAGCAGTTTGAGCACCATAATGATCATTTCGAACGTATAGTGCAAGCGCGACTTCTTCAAGTGCTGCATTACCTGCTCGTTCACCAATACCATTTACAGTGCCTTCAATTCGTCTCGCACCGCCTTCAATTGCAGCTAAACTATTTGAAACAGCCATTCCTAAATCGTCATGGCAATGAGCACTATAAATAATTTCATTTGAAGATGTTACAGATTCTGTTAAGGTTTTGAAAATATGTGCATATTCATCATGGTAACTGTAGCCGACTGTATCAGGAATATTAATAACTGTAGCTCCAGCGTCAACGGCAGTTTGTACACATTTCACTAAGAATGGTAATTCAGTACGCGTTGCATCTTCAGGTGAAAATTGAACAACGTCAAATAATTGTTTCGCGTATGTGACATGTTCTTTAATAGATGCTAAAACGTCTTCTTGAGACATTTTAAGTTTATGTTCAAGATGAATAGGTGATGTTGCTATAAAAACATGCACGACCGGCTTCGCTGCATCTTTTGTTGCTTCATATACAGCATCGATGTCAGATTTTTTACATCTAGCTAAACCACATACAGCCGTTGTTGTTAATGTTTGTGCAATTGCTTGAACAGATTTAAAGCTACCTGTACTTGAAGCAGGAAATCCAGCTTCAATAACATCTACACCCCATTTTTCTAATTGCAATGCAATACGCAAGCGTTCATCAAAAGTAAAATTCACTCCTGGTGTTTGTTCACCGTCTCTTAGTGTCGTATCAAAAATTTGAATATGACTACTCATATTTAACAACTCCTCATTGTAGGTCTATCTTATTTTTCAATGCTTTTAGATTTAATAAAAGGCATCATTTCGCGTAATTCACGACCAACTTTTTCAATTTGATGACCATGTTGTTCTTCGCGTAATTTATAAAATTCTTTGAATCCATTTTTATTGTCTTCGATAAAGCGATTACTGAAGTTACCATTTTGGATATCAGTTAATACAGCTTTCATATTTTCTTTAACATCTGGTGTGATAACACGTGGTCCTGAAACATAGTCACCAAATTCAGCAGTATTTGAAATTGAGTAACGTACATTTTCCATACCGCCTTCATACATCAAATCAACGATTAATTTCATTTCATGTAATACTTCAAAATAAGCTAATTCTGGTTGATAACCCGCTTCTACTAATGTTTCAAAGCCACTTTGAATTAATTTCGATACACCACCGCAAAGTACTGCTTGTTCACCAAATAAATCTGTCTCAGTTTCTTCTTTAAATGTTGTTTCAATAACACCTGCACGAGTTGCACCAATACCTTTTGCATAACTTAAAGCAATATTACGTGCTTGACCTGAAGCGTCTTGTTGAATACCAAATAGTGATGGTACAGCAGAACCTTCAACAAATGTACGTCTAACTAAATGACCCGGTCCTTTAGGAGCTACTAAAAATACATCAACATCAGCTGGTGGTTGAATAACACCAAAATGAATGTTAAAGCCATGAGCAAATGCAAGCGCATTATGTTTTTCTAAATTTGGTTCAATTTCGTTTTTGTATACATCACCTTGAATTTCATCAGGTAATAGCACCATAATTACATCAGCTTGCTTAACTGCTTCTGCAACAGGGAACACATCAAATCCATCTTCTTTAGCTTTGTCAAAAGAACGACCTGGGCGAATACCGATGACTACATCATATCCATTGTCTTTTAAGTTTTGTGCATGCGCGTGGCCTTGTGATCCATAACCTACTACTGCAATTTTTTTGCCTTGTAAAGCGTCCGTTTTTACATCTTGATCATAATAAACTGTTGTCATAATAAATTCCTCCAAATAATTAAATATTTTGTTTTTTGAAAATTCTGAAATATAACTTTGTAATAGTGGCAGATGTTAACTAGCAGCCTATGATATATCTATAACTAATTAGCGCATCATTGCCTTTGTCTTAAAATTAAGCTTCGTTATCAACAAGGTCGTAGCATTCAACCGTTAAAACATTAATTTGTTGCTTCAATTTTTTAATTAATATATGAAGTGATGTATCATCTTGAATATCGACTTGAATTTCCATGTTAGAAATCCCAGGTTGTTCAGAATGTGTAACATGTAATGTATCGATATTATATTGTAGGCGAACAAAAGCACTTGTAATTCGATTTAGCGTGCTGACTTGATCCGCAACTTGTAATTTAAGAATTCTTGTCATTATAAGCCCTCCATTTCATGATTTGATTTGCCACTCGGAACCATTGGGGTTACAGCTTCAGTAGGGGAAATACGAACCTCAATTAAAGCTGGTCCTTGATAAGCAAACGCTGCATCTAATTGTTCTTCCAGTTGTTCTGGCTTATCGATTAAGAAACCTTTGACGCCATATGCTTCTGCCATTTTCATAAAATCAGGTTGACCATTAAATACTGAGTGTGAGAAGCGTTGATTAAAGAACTTATCTTGCCATTGTTTAACCATACCTAATGTTCCATTATTGATTAGTACGATTTTGACATCTAAACCATATTCGGGTAAAAGTGCCATTTCTTGGTTTGTCATTTGGAAACCACCGTCACCGACGAAACATACGACTGTTTTATCAGGATTAGCTAATTTGGCACCAATTGACGAAGGAATACCGAATCCCATTGTTCCTAAACCACCGCTTGTAACCCATTGTCCGTGATTTTTAAATGGATAAAATTGAGCTGCCCACATTTGATGTTGTCCCACGTCTGTAGTAACAATTGCTTCACCATTTGTAATTTTGCCGATATATTCGATTGTTTGTTGTGGCTTACAAAATACTTGATCTTCTTCACCAAGTTTAAATGGGTGTTTCTGCTTATTATTTTGACAATGTTTAACCCAGTCACTGTGTTCTATAGTCTCAACATTTTTATCATTTAAACATTCTAAAAATCTTTTACAGTCTGCAATAATACCTAAATCTACATGAATAACTTTATTGATTTCTGAAGGATCAATATCTACATGTACAATTTTGGCGTTAGGTGCAAAGGCATCAGGTTTGCTTGCTAATCTATCATCGAAGCGGCTACCTAAATTAATGAGTAAATCACACTCAGTTAATGCCATGTTACTAGCATAAGAACCATGCATACCTCCCATACCTAAAAATAGTGTATCCTCATAAGGTACAGCACCTAGACCTAGTAAAGTAGTAACTGTTGGGATTTGATGTTTATTAACAAACTGTGTTAATAATTGATTTGATTTTGATTGATTAATACCTGCGCCGGCTAATACGACAGGCTTTTTCGCTTCTTTTAAAAGTGAGATGAAAGTGTCAATGTCTTTATTTTCTGGTTCTGTAACAACTTCATAACCTGGAATATTGATTTCGTCGCATAAATCCACATTTGTAGCTAAAACACCCATATCTTTTGGAAAATCAATCACTACAGGACCTTTGCGTCCAGAATTAGCTACATGGAAAGCTTCGTGTACGATTTTAGGGATATCTTCAACACGTTTCACTTGATAATTTTGTTTTGTAATTGGTGAAGTCATAGATAGAATATCCGCTTCTTGGAATGCATCTTTACCAATGCCTGGTGTAGCAACTTGTCCGGTGAATACAACTAGAGGTAAAGAGTCGCAATGTGCATCCGTAATACCTGTCATTACATTAGTTGCACCTGGACCGCTTGTAACTACAACGACGCCAGTTTTACCAGATACACGTGCATAACCTTCTGCAGCATGAACAGCACCTTGTTCGTGTCTTGCTAAAATATGTTTGATTTTACCATCATAAAACGTGTCATATAAAGGTAGTACGGCACCACCAGGATAACCGAATAAATAATCCACATTTTCTTTAAGTAGAGCTTCTACTAGCACTTCTGATCCTGAACGCATATCATTTAAAGTTTTTTCATTTAGTTGTTCAGGTTCAAGTGATTCAGCCATTTTTAAAGGGTCAATATTTTGGTTTACTTCATGTTGAGTTTTAGACATTTTAACCATCTCCAATATAAAAATAAATTAAATTAAATTCTCAGGGACTTGCATGACGCCACCTGTATTTGCGCTAGTTACTAGGGCAGTATAACGAGCTAGATAACCTGTTTTTACTTTCGCTTTAAATGGTGTTAAAGATTCTCGGCGACGCGCTAGAACATCTTCAGGCTGGTTTACGTTTAATGTACGATTTGTTAAATCAATAGTAATCTCATCTCCATCTTCAATTAAGGCAATTGGTCCACCAGATGCAGCTTCAGGGGAAATATGACCAACTGCAATACCTCTTGTGGCACCGGAAAAACGCCCATCAGTAATTAATGCAACATCTTTACCTAAGCCGCGACCAACAATAGAGGAAGTAGGTGCTAACATTTCAGGCATACCTGGTCCACCTTTAGGTCCTTCATATCTAATGACAACGACGTGGCCTGCACGAACGGTACGATTGTCTATTGCTTCAACAGCTTCATCATGCGAATTGAAACAAATTGCTTTCCCAGTAAATGTTTTGATAGATGGATCAACGCCGCCAACTTTAATAACTGCGCCTTTAGGGGCGATATTACCAAATAAGATAGATAAACCGCCTTGTGCATCATATGGTGCATCAAGAGGGTGAATGACATCAAAGTTCTTAATTTCTTTGCCTTCGTTATTTTCACGTAACGTTTTGCCAGTAACTGTGATTCTATCTGGGTGTAAAGTGCCATCTTTCTTCATCAATTCATTAATAATTGCTGGGACGCCACCAGCTTCATGCACATCATGCATTGAATACGATGAACTAGGTGCTATTTTTGATAAATATGGCGTGCGTTTGGCAATAGCATTAATGCGCTCTAAGTCATAATCAATACCAGCTTCATTGGCAATGGCTAACGTATGCAGTACCGTGTTTGTTGAACCACCCATAGCCATATCAAGTGCAAATGCATCATCAATTGCTTCGCGAGTAACGATATCACGTGGTTTTAAATCATTTTTAATATTTTCAACTAATTTAAAAGCTGCTTGGCGAATCATTTCGCGTCGCTGATCACTGACTGCAAGTGCAGTACCGTTGTATGGTAATGCTAGACCTAAAACTTCCATCAAACAGTTCATTGAATTTGCAGTAAACATCCCAGCACATGAACCACAAGTAGGGCAGGCATTTTGTTCCATATCTAAAAATTCTTCTTTAGAAATCGATCCTTCTTTAAATGCGCCGACTGCTTCAAACATTGATGAAAGTGTTAATGCTTTTCCATGTGCAGATAAGCCAGCTTTCATTGGTCCACCAGAGCAAAAGATAGCTGGTACGTTTGTCCTCATGGCTGCTAAAATCATACCGGGTGTAATCTTGTCACAATTAGGAATGTAAAATACGCCGTCAAACCAATGAGCGTTAATTACAGTTTCAGCTGCATCTGCAATAATTTCACGTGATGGTAGAGAATATCGCATTCCGATATGTCCCATAGCTATTCCATCATCAACACCAATTGTATTGAATTCAAATGGAATGGCACCGGCTTCTCTAATTGCTTCTTTAGCTATATCTGCAAGCTCTCTCAAGTGAACATGTCCAGGAACAATATCAATATAAGAGTTACAAATAGCTACAAATGGTTTGTTCATATCAGTTGGACTTTTTAGCGCGCCCGTGGCATGTAAAAGACTTCTTGCTGGTGCTTGGTGATCTCCTTTTTTGATCATGTCGCTTCGCATAGTAAATTCCCCCGTAAATTTTAATGATTAATCATGTTTTATAGTAATAAAAATAAGTAATTGAAAGATAAAACATAAAAAAACGTCCCAATATTATTGGGACGTTTACAAGTCCCATTCAAACAGAAATAGGACTTAAAGCGTTTAGTAAATATTTACTAACGTTCGAGTCCTAAAGAGTATAATAAAATAATAATATTTGAAGTTGTCGGTTGATGTTCAGTATATTGATTAAGCATTTTATTATACTCCTTCCGTGAATGGTATATATCACTTTAATAGTTAGAATTGTCTAAAAATTTGATAAATTTAATTTACTATATCTGCTTTAGTATGTCAACAAATATTTTAAATTTTCTTACAATTAACTTTGAATAGATAATCTGTTTCAAAGATAAGAAATTTAAGTTGAAATTTGTTACAATATAAAGGTTAAATATAAAGTTAGATACGATTGAACAATGGATAATCATTTTTATGAATGAAAAGCATAATATAGGAGAATCAACATTGATAAAGATAAATAATTTAGATGAAATGAATCAATTTGCTATATTTTTAGTTGAGCAATTGAAAAGTGGTGATTTGATTTTACTTAACGGAGATTTAGGAGCAGGTAAAACAACGTTAACGCAATTTATAGGAAAAGCTCTTGGTGTAAGACGTACGATTAATTCCCCGACATTTAACATCATTAAATCATATAGGGGTAAAAATTTAAAATTGCATCATATGGATTGTTATCGCTTAGAAGATTCTGATGAAGATTTAGGGTTTGATGAATTTTTCGAAGATCAGGCAATTACTGTTATTGAATGGAGTCAATTTATAAAAGATTTACTTCCAGCGACGCATTTATCTATTAATATTTCAACAATATCTGAAAATACAAGACAAATTGAGTTGTTCGCGCAAGGAGAACATTTTGAACAAATTAAGGAGGCAATTATTCATGAATTCGCTGCTCATTGATACATCGAATCAACCATTATCAGTAGCATTGATGCAAAACGATGAAGTTTTAGCTGAAATAACTACGGATTCTAAACAAAATCATTCAGTGCAATTAATGCCTGCGATTAGTCAGCTATTTGAGCAGAGCAAAATAGCTAAACAGCAATTAGATGCGATTATTGTTGCTGAAGGTCCTGGTTCATATACTGGCTTACGTATCGGTGTTACTGTTGCTAAAACATTAGCGTATGCGTTAGATGTTAAATTATATGGTGTTTCATCATTAAAGGCATTGGCAGCAACAATCGACCATACTGATAAATTATTGGTTCCTGTGTTTGATGCAAGACGACAAGCAGTTTATACAGGCATATTCCAGTGGCAAAATGGTCAATTAGTGACTATTTTAGAAGATCAATATATGTCGATAGAGGCATTGCGAGCTTTTTTAGAAGATTTAAACCAACCATTTATTTATATTGGGAAAGATACTATAAAATTACAAGATGAATTACAAGGTGAAGTGATTGCGCAGCTACCAAATGCATCAGTCATGTATCAATTGATAGATAAACCTTCAGACGTACATACATTTACTCCTAAATACCATAAATTAGCTGAGGCGGAACGAAATTGGATCAACAGTCAAAAGAACAATTAAACATTAGAGAGATGACTAAAGAAGATGTGCCACAAGTCTTTGATATTGAGCGTCGGAGTTTCAATGACAGTTCTTGGACAATTGACGCATTTTATCATGAAATAGAGCAAAATAACTTTGCGAAATATTTTGTCTTAGAATTTGAACAACAAATTATTGGTTATTTAGGTTTATGGATTGTTATCGATCAAGCTCAAATTACAACAGTTGCAATCGATGATAATTATAGAGGCTATGGTTTAGGTCAAATGCTTTTAAAATACGGAATAAACTATGCAAGTCACACTTGTGATGTGATGAGTTTAGAAGTAAGAGTTAATAATAAAGTGGCACAACATGTATATGAAAATTTAGGATTTCAATATGGTGGTAAACGTAAAAATTATTATGGTGAAGGTGAGGACGCAATGGTTATGTGGGTGAATTTAAATGACTAAAGATATATTAATACTAGCTGTTGAAACAAGTTGTGATGAAACAAGCGTTAGTGTTATAAAAAATGGGAGAGAGATTTTATCAAATACAGTTTTAAGTCAGATTGAAAGTCATAAACGATTTGGCGGTGTCGTTCCCGAAGTGGCAAGTAGACATCACGTTGAAGGTATAACAACAACAATAAACGAGGCTCTAGTGGATGCCGATGTATCAATGGAAGATATTGATGCCATAGCGGTTACAGAAGGCCCTGGACTAATTGGTGCGTTACTAATAGGTGTTAATGCAGCCAAAGCATTGGCATTTGCTTACGATAAGCCACTTATTCCTGTTCATCATATTGCAGGACATATATATGCTAATCACATAGAAGAGCCATTAACATTCCCGCTAATTGCACTTATTGTTTCAGGTGGACATACTGAATTAGTTTATATGAAAGATCATTTATCATTTGAAGTCATTGGTGAAACACGAGATGACGCAGTAGGTGAGGCTTATGATAAAGTGGCACGAACAATTGGTTTAAATTATCCAGGTGGTCCACAAGTTGATCGGTTGGCTGCTGAAGGTGAAGATACTTATTCATTCCCTCGTGTTTGGTTGGATAAAGATAGTTATGATTTTAGTTTTAGTGGGTTGAAAAGTGCCGTGATCAATCAACTTCACAATCAACGACAAAAAAATATTCCAATCATTGAAGCTAACGTAGCAACGAGCTTTCAAAATAGTGTTGTAGAGGTGCTTACGTTTAAAGCTATTCAAGCTTGTAAAGAATATAGTGTTCAGCGATTAATTGTTGCTGGTGGCGTGGCGAGTAATAAAGGATTACGTCAATCTTTAGCGGATCAATGCAAAGTCAATGACATTCAATTAACTATCCCAAGTCCTAAATTATGCACAGATAATGCTGCAATGATAGGCGTTGCCGGCCACTATTTGTATCAGCAAGGTCGATTTGCTGATTTAGCATTAAATGGGCACAGCAATATAGATTTAGAAGAGTATTCTGCAGAATAAAATAAACGTCAGTTATTAACATGATTACGATGAACATTATTGAAACTGTTCATAGTCTTCTGTCATGTGATAGCTGACGTTTTTATATTTAAAGTTAAATGCTAAATTTTCGGGACATTATCTTTTGCTCGTTCATATATTTTTGCTGGAAATGAAGTGATTTTTAATAATTCGATGGCATTACGTGTATTTGCTTTGCCAGGCTTAATTTTGTAATCAAAATGTATGTTATTATTTTCTATTACCTCATTGAAATGATAATTTTCATAACGTTGTTTTAAGAGTTCAGCTAACTCAATATCATGTGTTGCTGCAATAACTCTAAAGTTAGATTTTTCATGTAAAAATGATAGTACTGATTCTGAAGCGGCAATTCGTTCAGTTGTGTTGGTACCTTTAAAAATTTCATCTATAAAGCAGTATATTTTTTGATTATCTGGAATTTCAACAATACGCTTAATAGATTTTAATTCAGCCATAAAATAACTATCGCCTGATAACACATCATCGGCATTTGCCATTGACGTGAACACAATTCCAGGTTGATATACAAATTTGCTTGCGGTAACTGTTTGTATAGCCGATGCAAGAATAATGTTTATTGCTATGGATTTCATAAATGTTGATTTACCCGAAGCATTAGACCCAGTTAACAGTATATTTTGTGATAGTGAGAAATCATTGGCTACTGCATCTGCTATGAGTGGATGTGTTAACTCAGAGAATACTATGCCATCATTTGAATCATCAATTTGTGGTTCAGTATAACATTCTAGCGTTCTACGATACATTGCTAATGCATAATGATTATCTAATTCAGCTATGTAATCGAAACAATTTTTAAGCTCATTCATATGTGTTGTATAGCTTTTTTGAATTGAATGAAATAAAACATAATCAAGCATGAAAATAAGTTTAACTAGTTTAATTACCATAGCTCCGATATCTTCATCATTAACTTCAGCTAAAACACTCGTTAAATGACGTGCTGTTCTAAATTGCTTAAAATTGACTTCAGGTTGTGGAACATGTTTAATTTTTGAGATAGTATAGCCTTGTTTTAAAACATTGGATGCATAAAAGATAGATTTTAAGTCATCCTCATATGTACGCTTTAAAGTTGCTGATAAAATGATATTAAATAGGCAACTCATAAGAAATAATAAAATACCAACTTGTGAATTAATAAATATAACTGCAAATGAGATAACTGGTAAAAACGGGCATAGAAACAATATATTTTGACGTTTTACCGGTGTGATTTGGTCTGGAAATGTTGGATAAACAGCTTTACCAATCAAAGCTAAATGATATGTTACGTTTTTTCTAAATTCAGCATTATCATTAAATAAACTAAGTAATGATTTGTTCGTAATTGAAAGCATTCCACGTAAACAGGCATATAGCTTCATTTCACCAATAGCTGTTAAATTATAATTCATCTTATGAAAAATTGCATTCATATTTAAGTCGGACCAAGTTTTATCATCAACTAATGAATGTGATTCAAATTTTTCCTTGTAGAGCTTATACTCATAGTCGAAATGTGAGTTCGGTCTGATAAAAGCTTCTAATGGAGAAATCGTTTGCCATAATGTTTCCATTGATTTTAATAGACGTTGACGACTCATGTATCGTCCAACAATTCCTATTACAGATGTAAGTAGAATAATTGCTATAACAAATATTAAAAATGTTTGATTTGTGCTCATAAGTATCCCCTTATTTATTTTTAATAATGTGTTTGATCTTGAGCTAACCACATCATTCGAAT
>NZ_KV839079.1:0-2315 GCF_001838845.1 Staphylococcus sp. HMSC36A10 | reverse complement strand
AAAGTGAGCGGATGAACTGAGGGTAGCGGAGAAATTCCAATCGAACCTGGAGATAGCTGGTTCTCTCCGAAATAGCTTTAGGGCTAGCCTCAAGTGATGATTATTGGAGGTAGAGCACTGTTTGGACGAGGGGCCCCTCTCGGGTTACCGAATTCAGACAAACTCCGAATGCCAATTAATTTAACTTGGGAGTCAGAACATGGGTGATAAGGTCCGTGTTCGAAAGGGAAACAGCCCAGACCACCAGCTAAGGTCCCAAAATATATGTTAAGTGGAAAAGGATGTGGCGTTGCCCAGACAACTAGGATGTTGGCTTAGAAGCAGCCATCATTTAAAGAGTGCGTAATAGCTCACTAGTCGAGTGACACTGCGCCGAAAATGTACCGGGGCTAAACATATTACCGAAGCTGTGGATTGTCCTTTGGACAATGGTAGGAGAGCGTTCTAAGGGCGTTGAAGCATGATCGTAAGGACATGTGGAGCGCTTAGAAGTGAGAATGCCGGTGTGAGTAGCGAAAGACGGGTGAGAATCCCGTCCACCGATTGACTAAGGTTTCCAGAGGAAGGCTCGTCCGCTCTGGGTTAGTCGGGTCCTAAGCTGAGGCCGACAGGCGTAGGCGATGGATAACAGGTTGATATTCCTGTACCACCTATAATCGTTTTAATCGATGGGGGGACGCAGTAGGATAGGCGAAGCGTGCGATTGGATTGCACGTCTAAGCAGTAAGGCTGAGTATTAGGCAAATCCGGTACTCGTTAAGGCTGAGCTGTGATGGGGAGAAGACATTGTGTCTTCGAGTCGTTGATTTCACACTGCCGAGAAAAGCCTCTAGATAGAAAATAGGTGCCCGTACCGCAAACCGACACAGGTAGTCAAGATGAGAATTCTAAGGTGAGCGAGCGAACTCTCGTTAAGGAACTCGGCAAAATGACCCCGTAACTTCGGGAGAAGGGGTGCTCTTTAGGGTTAACGCCCAGAAGAGCCGCAGTGAATAGGCCCAAGCGACTGTTTATCAAAAACACAGGTCTCTGCTAAACCGTAAGGTGATGTATAGGGGCTGACGCCTGCCCGGTGCTGGAAGGTTAAGAGGAGTGGTTAGCTTCTGCGAAGCTACGAATCGAAGCCCCAGTAAACGGCGGCCGTAACTATAACGGTCCTAAGGTAGCGAAATTCCTTGTCGGGTAAGTTCCGACCCGCACGAAAGGCGTAACGATTTGGGCACTGTCTCAACGAGAGACTCGGTGAAATCATAGTACCTGTGAAGATGCAGGTTACCCGCGACAGGACGGAAAGACCCCGTGGAGCTTTACTGTAGCCTGATATTGAAATTCGGCACAGCTTGTACAGGATAGGTAGGAGCCTTTGAAACGTGAGCGCTAGCTTACGTGGAGGCGCTGGTGGGATACTACCCTAGCTGTGTTGGCTTTCTAACCCGCACCACTTATCGTGGTGGGAGACAGTGTCAGGCGGGCAGTTTGACTGGGGCGGTCGCCTCCTAAAAGGTAACGGAGGCGCTCAAAGGTTCCCTCAGAATGGTTGGAAATCATTCATAGAGTGTAAAGGCATAAGGGAGCTTGACTGCGAGACCTACAAGTCGAGCAGGGTCGAAAGACGGACTTAGTGATCCGGTGGTTCCGCATGGAAGGGCCATCGCTCAACGGATAAAAGCTACCCCGGGGATAACAGGCTTATCTCCCCCAAGAGTTCACATCGACGGGGAGGTTTGGCACCTCGATGTCGGCTCATCGCATCCTGGGGCTGTAGTCGGTCCCAAGGGTTGGGCTGTTCGCCCATTAAAGCGGTACGCGAGCTGGGTTCAGAACGTCGTGAGACAGTTCGGTCCCTATCCGTCGTGGGCGTAGGAAATTTGAGAGGAGCTGTCCTTAGTACGAGAGGACCGGGATGGACATACCTCTGGTGTACCAGTTGTCGTGCCAACGGCATAGCTGGGTAGCTATGTGTGGACGGGATAAGTGCTGAAAGCATCTAAGCATGAAGCCCCCCTCAAGATGAGATTTCCCAACTTCGGTTATAAGATCCCTCAAAGATGATGAGGTTAATAGGTTCGAGGTGGAAGCATGGTGACATGTGGAGCTGACGAATACTAATCGATCGAAGACTTAATCAAAATAAATGTTTTGCGAAGCAAAATCACTTTTACTTACTATCTAGTTTTGAATGTATAAATTACATTCATATGTCTGGTGACTATAGCAAGGAGGTCACACCTGTTCCCATGCCGAACACAGAAGTTAAGCTCCTTAGCGTCGATGGTAGTCGAACTTACGTTCCGCTAGAGTAGAACGTTGCCAGG
>NZ_KV839078.1:0-502 GCF_001838845.1 Staphylococcus sp. HMSC36A10 | reverse complement strand
ATAAGGAGTTTGGACATCTTGAAGGAGATACTATTGTTGGTCGTCGTCATGGTAGTGCAATCATTACTTTGGTAGAAAGAGTATCCAAGATGATTATCACCTTACGACCCTTAGGTCGTAAGGCAACTGATATAGAAAACACTCTACACTCAATGTTTTCAGCTTTATCTTCTCATATATTTAAATCAATTACTTTTGATTGTGGTAAGGAGTTCTCAAACTGGAAAACATTATGTAACTGTCACGATATATCTATATTTTTTGCTGATCCAGGCACGCCATCACAGCGAGGTTTAAATGAACATTCTAACGGAATAATTAGACGCAGTGGATTAGATAAAGAACTAGATTTCAATTTAGTAACGGATGATCATATCATCAGTGTTGCTCAAAAAATCAATCATCGTCCTAGAAAATCTTTAGGTTATAGAACACCATTGGAAGTATTTATGAGTTTCATCGAAGATGATAAACTTGTCCAGCTTAATTTGACAATCTAAAG
>NZ_KV839077.1:0-14502 GCF_001838845.1 Staphylococcus sp. HMSC36A10 | reverse complement strand
TGGTGGTGTAAACTCTAGTTAACAGTTAATTCTTATGAAAGGAATTGATAATTATGACTGAGTTTACACCTTTTTTTGATGGTTCAAATCAATTAAATTATCTTAAATTTGTAATTTTAAGATTTCATGGTATTTCTAAAAGAAAAATTTGTAAAATGTATAATTTTGCATATTTTCGTATATTAGAAGTTTGTGAAATGGCAAAAAAGAATGATTATCGATTTACTTATAAGGATTATAAATTTTTAAAACAATATGGTGTGTCTAATACATTTATTTGTAAGATGTATCATATTTCAATTGAAGACTTAGAATTTTTTGAGGTGATGAACCGATAGGTTTGATTAAAAATATGATAGGTCAGGAGAAGCATAGACACTCCATTATCAAAAATGCAGTGGTACGGATTTGCGGGAGTTATTCCTATTCGTGCGACCCTTTAGAAGTCGTTTAATTTTATTAAAAATTTTGTAAAGGATGGATATATTATGAAACCAGTATTGGATATTAAAAAAACTTTAGGACAATTAAACTTTTTAGGTGTAGATGAAAAATATAAATATGAAAATGGAGAGCGTACTGATAAAACTGTTTATGCATATAAATTAGCGAGTCAAGAGCAAGGCGAACAAATCACTGTTAAAACGCCTAATAAAGTAGAATTAAACTATTTACAAGAATGCGAATTAGTTGAACCAGACGTTAAAATGTATGTTCAAATGTCAGGCGATTTTGGAACTATCGCATATAGCTGGAATGCAGAAGATATTAAAGTAGTTGGTTCTAATAGTGCACTTAAACAAAAATAATTAGGTGATGTAAATGGATTATTATACAGCAGATAGATTATATCGCTACACAAATAGTTCAAATTTGAGTGAACCTATTTTAAACTATGTTGCTAGTCGTATAAATTGGGGCGATAAAGTTTCATTAATGACTTTAGCTAAAGAAATACAGTCTAAATTTAATGATAGTTACGTTAAAGAAAATACGGTAAAAGGTCGGCCTAAAATTTACGCTGACCTTTGTCTATTGTGTATGAGCTTGAGTGAAGCAGGACATGGCAGAATGCTACAAGTGAATTTGGAAGATTGTATTTATATTGGCGATATTGATGTTTAACATATAGTATTAGTGATTTAACATGACCGTGTAGCTTTTAGCGTATGCAGGCGCAGAAATGCAAGCACGGAGTGCGTTAAGCATTTGGGCGGAGCCTGCGACAAATACGCGTTAAGAAAGCAAGAACGGTCATGTATCAAATCGCTTGCGATTTGATAGGAGGCATAAATAAATATGACTTTAAAAAGCCAGTGTACCCCCCTTACTAATAGGGGGGTAGAGCGTACAAATAAAAGTGCCGTGGAGGCAGTTGTTGACTGGGTTCAGGTCACTTTCCATATAGCCCCTATTTCAGCAGTGATTGAGGACGTTATCGGTTTGCCTATAACGTTGTTCAAAAAACGAAATAGTGGCATTTACTTTTATAATCGTGGTTATGAATTTTCAAACATTAAATTGTATTATTCAAGTGATGATGAATCAATGGGCATTCACTTACAGTTAACTGGTACAGGTTGTAGAGAGTTTGAACATCATTTACAACAGTTGAATAAAACTTGGCAAGATTTTTTTGATAAATGTTTATCAGTTAATGCAAATTTTACAAGAATTGATATTGCAATTGATGATTATAAAACATATTTAAAAGTGCCTTTATTAATTAAAAAGGCTGAAAAAGCTGAGTGTGTTTCACGTTTTAGAGCTGGAAGCGCAATAAACGGTTTTAATTTGTCAGACGGAAGAAGTAAAGGCGCTACTTTTTATATTGGTTCTAAACAAAGCAATTTATATTGTCGTTTTTATGAAAAGAATTATGAACAAGCGTTTAAACGTCATTGTGATGTCGAAGACATTGGGTTATGGAATCGTTATGAAATACAAATGCGAAAGGCATATGCAGTTAATTGTGCGAAAGTTTTGAGTAGAACAGATAATATAAGCGAAATTGTAAAGTCTATATTGCATAATAATTTGCGTTTTATCTCTCCTCCTAAAGATGGAAATGATAAAAATCGTAAGCGGTGGCCATTATATAGACCTTGGGCGTTATTTATTAAAGATACTGAAAAATTGAATTTAACTACTAGACCAACATTAAAGTCCATTGAGGATAATCTTGATTGGTTATGTAAACAAGTTGCTACTACTTTAGATACAGTGTTAACTGCCGAAAGTATGGCGCAATCTGAGGGGTTGCTTACAGATACTGATTTTTTAGATAAAATTTTAGCGCATTCACAATTTAATGATGAGCATACGAATAGAATTAATCATTATTTGGAGGCTTTAAAACAAAAAAAGCACTTATCAAAAGATAAGTGTTAAAAAAATAACTGGGATGTGATTTTTATTAAAAATTTCGTAAAGGATTTTAGAAAATCGTTTATGAAAATAATAAGCAAGTACATTTTAACACGATTTTCTAAAAACGGAAAGCATTTTGATATTCCTAAAGAACAACGCCGAGTAATTCCAAAATTTAAAAATCGTCGTAAGATGATTGTAATTTGTTTTTACTCATTATTAGCTATTTTGTTAATTCTTTTATTAGCTTCTTTTATTAAAGCTACAAGAGCAAATAATGACAGTAAAGAAGCAGTTAATAAAACGAATATGATTCAAAAAAAGTATGAAGATAATGCGAATACAGTTCAGTATAGTCCTAAATTAAAGTTATATGCTGATAAGTTTATTGATACGTATATGAATATCTCGAAAGATTCAAAAGAATTGGAATCTAGAGAAAAAGAATTGTTGAAATATTTTCCATCAGATTATAAAAAACCTGATGAAAAAATTTCAGATACAGAACGAAAATTGAATAGTAAAGAATTTTATAATATTAAACGTAAAGATAAACAAACAATTATACAGTATATTGTTAATTATGATGTGAATATTACTGAAAAGAAAGAAGTTAAAGTTAAGAAGAAAAAGAAAAGTGAAAAAGATAAAGATGAGTATGAAACAAAAACAGAAGAAAAGCAACGTAAAGTAAATCAAAACATTTTAATAAATATACCTATTAAGAGTGAAAATAATAAGTATGTTGTTGTTGAATATCCTTATTTTACGCCAATCCCTGATAGTCAATTGAATAAAGCTAAAATGGTTGAGGATAATTTGAAAGACAATAAACGGGAAGACAATCCGAAAGCAAAAGCTTTTATTGAAGATTTCTTTAATAAATATGCTTCTAGTAAGTCTGATGATATGGCCTATTTAATGGATAACCCTGAGGGCTTAGAAGGAACTAGAGAAGTTTCTCAGATAAGAGAAATTAGGTTATATCCAAAAGGCGATGATTATGTTGCTAAAGTTGAAATTTTGATGAAAGATAAAGATTCTCCTTTGGAGAATTTGGAGCATTACACATTAGATATAACAAAAAAAGATGGTAAATATTACGTTAAAAATATGACTAATTCTATTGGAGGTTAATGTTATGAGTGGTTTATTTAATTTTTTTGTTTTAGGTGCTGACCGTCCATCACTTGGTGGAGTTGGTGACTGGATAAGTAATGAAGTAGGTACGGGTATTGGTTTAGTAGTATTGGTTGTTGGTATTGTAAAATGGGCTAGTGGTAAATATGGGCATATGGTTATATTATTTGTTGTTGGTGGCTTTTTATTCTTAGTTTCTAAAGGTCCTGAACAGGTATTTAATGCGATTGCAGGTGTTTGGAAAATGATTTTTGGCGGTTGAGGTGATTCCATTTGGATAAAAAAGCTTATAATTTAAAGCGAACTTTTGAACAACCGATAGTTATGTATGAATTTACAGATAAGTTTCGTATTAATAAGGGTTTTCGTTTAGATTTTTGGGCTACATTTTTGATTGTGTGGTTTATATTATTTTTGTTATTTTGGTATTTATTACAGCCTGTAATTATGTCGATTGGTGGACTTATGTTTATTTACTTTACGGTTGCACCTTATTATATAACGAAATATATTGTTAAGTTAAAACAAGATGGAAAGAAATTATTTTTCTTCTTATGGGATTTTGTAATATTTGTTTTTAATGTGCAATTAAGAAAAGTTAAATTAAGTTATGATGAAGAAGTAGAATATCATGATAAAAAAATAACATTTAAATAGCCCCTATTGGGGTTATTTTTATTGGAGGGATGACATGAATTTAAAAGCACCGTATGCAGGTTTAAGAGATAATTTGTTATTAACGAAAACTGGCGAAGTTTGGGCGTATTATCGTGTTCGTTCTGAGTCTATATCAACAGCAAATTATGATGCAAAAGAAGAATCAAAAAAGCGTATGCGTTATTTTTTAGAGTCGATTAAAGGTTATCAAGATTTTCATTTTGAAATGTATGACCACGATTTAGATTTGCGAAATAAATTTAAAGAAATTAGTAAAGATTTTGATGATGAAGCTTTTAATGTAGCTGAATATTATTCAAAAGAAACTATTGACGTATTAGAACAAGAATTACAAATGATTACGCATAATTCTTTTGTTATGGGTGTTAAAATACGTGAATTAGCTGACGATGCAGTTACACTTAAAGAGATTTTAAAAAGTACATTATCAGATACGGCTGAGCGTATTGTTTCGAATTTTGGTTTTGATGTGAATTTAGACGATAAAATTTTAGATAAGTATAAAACATTTGAACGAGATTTGGCTGATAGTTTTCTAGGTATTGGAGGCGAGCGTTTAACTGAGAATGAATTGGCTTATATTATTAGAAAGCCTTTTATTTCAAATGCAACACATGACGTACAGGAAGAATCTTCAAGAAGAGCTATTACAGATATTTATAATGCAGTAATTGACCCTACTCGCTTGAGTGTTTTAGAAGTTGAAAATGATAACGAGATATTTTATACAACAACAGTTGTTGTTGATGATTTTCCGTTAGATATGGAATATACACATTTATTTGAGAAAGCTCAAAATATGCCTTTTCCGGTTGAATGCCATGTAAAAGCAAAAATCATTAATAATGAGAAAGTTAAGAAAAAATTTGACCGTGCGAAAATAAATCATAAACAACAAGCAAAAGAAAAGCAAGATACTGGCGACAGTGCTTCGGAAGATGTTCAAGATAATTTGTTTGTATTGAATCAAATGGAACGAGAAGTGACTGGCTCAGGTGTATTTATTGAGTGGGTATTTATGTTTGTAATTAAAAGTGATGATTATAGAGATTGTAAACGTAAAGCAAAGCGTTTGATGAAACGATTAAAGGAAACTCAAATATATGCAGTTAATCCATTAGCTGACCAGTTACAATTGTTTTATCAATGTTTACATGGTAATGATTTATTTATTAATAAGTATTGGTTACAAAGAACAACGGCAACAGGTATAGCAGAGAATTTATTTGGTGTGTCTCAAAGTTTGGGAACAAAAACGGGTTTTTATATAGGGCGTATTGATAAATTTATACGTTCTGTTTCACGTGAGGAAGCTGTTGCAAGTTCAAGGGATATAATTTTATTTAGTTTATTGTTGGCAGCAAAAGGTATTAAGGGGGCTGTCAGTGATAGTCCGCATGTTTTAATTACTGGTCAAACTGGTAAAGGTAAATCATTTTTAGCAAAACTATTGTGGATTTATACATCATTCTTTAAAGGTCAAATGTTGTACTGGGATCCAAAATCTGAGTTTGCAGAATGGTTTGATAGAGTAACAGAAAGTGAAGAAATGCAACAAAAGTATCCCCTATTTATTAATCATTTAAAAACATTTAAATATGTAACATTGAATTATGAAGATTCAACCAATTATGGTTGTTTAGACCCTATTGTATTTTTAGATGGTATTGAAGCCAATGAAATGTTGAAATCGGTGTTTGATGAAATTAAATCTTTTGAAAATTATCATCATATTGAAACGGCAATTTATCAAGCTATTTCTGATACGGTTGAAGAACGCGAAAATGGCAAAAAAGTTGGTTCATTAAATGTAATTGAAAAATTACAGAATAATGAAGATGAGCATGTAAAAAATGCAGGCGATTTATTATTTGAAAAAACGCAAAACAATATTTTAAAACTTGTTTTTAGTGATGGTACGAATCCAGCTTTAAATATTCAAGAAAAAGCAACTATTTTACAGGTTAAAGGTTTAGATATGCCTAAAGCAGATGATGATACATCAAGTTATTCAACAAGTGAGAAAAATGGGATTACATTAATGTTATTAATTGGTAAGTTTTTAGAGAAATTCGGTTCTCGTAGAGATGTTCAAACGACTATATTTATTGATGAGGGTTGGGCTTTTAGTGCTTCAAGACAAGGTAAAAAAGTTGGTAAGCGTATAAAAAGAACGGGACGTTCTGAGAATAATTCACTTGTATTTATTACACAATCGGTAAAAGATAAAGCAGATGATGATGGTGGTAACTTTGGTTGTCATTTTGCATTTGATGAAAAAGATGAACGTGAGGATATTTTAAAATCTTTAGGCTTAGAATATTCAAAAGAATCTCCTGAAAATATGGAGATGTTGAAAGATTTAAAGAAAGGTCAATGTATATTCAGTGATTTTTATGGACGTGTTGGAAAAATGGTTGTACATTGTCCATTTGAGGAAATGACTGAAGCATTTAGAACACAAGAAGATTCTGCAAGTTCTAAAGCAGAAGAAAAATTTGCGATGTAAAAAATTAAAAAGATACACTTTATTGAAGTGTATCTTTTAAACGAGGTGTTATAAATGATTGAAATATTTAAATCATTTATATTTATATTATTTGCATGGGTAATTTTTTATTGGATTATTCCCTATGGTATGTATTTAACGTTAAAACATAAAAATATGGAAAAGGAATCAATTATGCGTCACGATGTTTATTTGAAAAATCGTGACTGTTTAAATAAAGATAAGTAAAGAATAAGAATCCTGAAATACAAATAATGCAAGTGTCGGTGGCTATTTTATCATTAGTCATTTTTGCGATTAAAAAAATATTAAATTGTTGTGTTAGTAAACTGATTAACCATCCAAGTATTTCACCTATTCGAGATGGAATTATTATCTTGAAGACACAAAGCAGTATAGATAAATAAAGTAAACAAGCACAAACACCAATTAGATAAAAATAGAACAGATATAAATTATAAATCATATCAGAATTAATATTACTAAAAATTTTAGAGATATGGTTATTTGTAATTGCATTTAACATATCTTTGATGCCAACTAGTATTTTAGGTTGAAATATATAAGTGATAAATATAGCTATATTAATATACGTTAATATAAATAAAGCTGTACCAATATTTAACCAACTTAATTTAAATTTGTTCATAAGGAGGTCATCCTTTCAAATGTTTGTTTTGAATTGTATTGCTTCGTTATTTATTTTGTTTTTATCGATTAAACGGATTAAGTATTTACTAGATAAAGAAGAAAATAGACATAAAGTTGAAATTAATAAAATAAAAACAAATATATTTAAAAACATAAAATAATTTAAAATGATTATACAATAAGGTATAATACTTGTTAAGTACTTGACACATATTGTAAAAGGAGCGATTTAATATTGGAAGTTTTAAGTAATTTAACAATGAATTTTATTTTTGTAGGCTTTATTGTTATTAGTTTATGTATAGTATGTGTTTTTGTTTTAAATTATTTTTATAAAAATGATTATATTGAGTATTATCAATGGAAATCTTGGAAGAGAAAGCTTTTTATTATGATGTTTTTATTTATTGTATCAATAATTCTTTTATTTTTTGCACATCGATGTTTTGAGAAAAGTATTACTGATTATAATAAAAATATGGAAGAACAATTGGAAAATTAATATTTTGTTTTAAGCATGCACATTATTTGTGTATGCTTTTTATTTTTAAAGGAGTGCATATAATGGCAATGAATGAAATTGCTTTATTTAAAGGTATACGTATACAGCCTTATCAGAAGTATATTGATTTTATGTTTGCAGGTGCATTAGCATTTATTTTTTTGGTATATCGTATATACATTTTGTTTATTGATTATAAATCAGTTAATAAAAAATTGGATATATTGACGTTGTTTGCATATTTTAAACCGCATTTATTGTATTTATTGATTGGTACAGCAATTATATTTGTGATATGTAAGCTTATTGCTCAGTTTTTAATACGTTTTAAAACAAAAGATTTGGCTGAAATGATTGAAACACAAGGGTTTCATAATCGTACAGTAATCAAGAAAACAACTGAGTATATCCCTATTGATTATAAACAAACTGAATATGATTATTATCCAACAATGTTTTATAAGCGTGGTAAAAAATCTTTTGTTATTCATATTAAGAAAGACGGTTCGAGGTTTCAAGATAATTATTTAGAGTTAGAGACGATTATTGAACCAATGTTTAATTCTGAATTAGTAGAAAAAAAGCATATTGGTCGTTATTTGAGATATGAATTTATGCCACTTAAATATAAAAAGCGTATTGTTATGAATGGCGAACAAGAATCAAATACAATTTTTTATGATACAAAAATTGCTATTACGCATCAAATTACTTGGGATTTTGTGAAAGCACCTCATGGATTGGTTACAGGTATAACCGGAGGTGGTAAAACATATTTTTTATTTTATGTGATTCGTGAGTTATTCCGTAGACATTCAGAAGTACGTTTATTAGACCCAAAAGTTTCAGATTTGAGCTTTATGAAGCGCGTTATTGGTGATGATAAAGTTGCAGATACTAAAGGCCAAATATTAAAACAATTGAGAGAAGCTAATAATGAAATGGAAGAGCGTTTTAGATTAATGAATGATAGTTCGGATTATAAAATCGGGAATGATTTCCGTAATTTTGATATGCGCCCCTATTTCATTATTTTTGATGAGGTAACGGCTTTTACTTCAACTTTAGATAAAAAAGAATTACAAGAAATGAATGATTATTTAATTAATATTATTATGAAAGGTCGTCAAGCTGGTGTATTTATGTTTTTAACAGCACAAAGACCAGATGCAGATGTGATTAAAGGTAATGTGCGTGACCAATTAGGGTTACGTGTGTCTTTAGGTAATTTGTCAAATGATGGTTATCGTATGACCTTTGGTCAAACTGATAAAGAATTTCAAACGATTCATGATAGTGATATCGGCCGAGGTTATATTTCTATACTTGGACAATATAATGAACCAATTTTATTTGATGCACCTTTAATGGAACAGTATGATTTTGTAGAAGATGTGAAACAAATATTAAATAAGGAGTGATTTGATGAAGCATAAAAGTGTGTATCTTTTATGCTTTTTAATTTTGCCTATTCTGCTTTTAACATCTGTGAGTGCTTACGCTGTTTCTAATCCAGTTGGAGAGCCCTCACATGCAGTTAAGCCAAAAATTGAAAAGTATGATTTATCACATTATCGTTCAATATATAGTGAAAAAGGCGACTGGAATCCGTTTGGTCAAGAAGAAATTTCACGACAAATTAATAATGTGTCAGATTTTTTCTTTTCTATGACTAAGATTTTAGCAGGTGTTACAGATTATGCGATTGAAAATTTATTTCAACTAGATGTTATTAATGATTTTGCGGATAAAATCGGCGATTTTGTTGGCGATATATATCAAAAGTTATTGAGTAATTTAGCATTAACATTATTTATTATTGTTTGCTTTAACGCATTTATTATTTTTAGTGTACAAGGTAATGCAAGAGAAGCATTAAAGCGAGCGTTTTTAATTATGTGTTTGATTGGTTTTGGTGTTGGTATACTTGCGAATGCAGGTAATATTATACGTGGTACAAACAATATTGGTAAGGATTTGAATAATATAATTATGAATAGTACATCTTCTATTGATGGGAATATTGATTATATTCATGAGAATTCAGGTATGAATCATATACGTAATCAATTATTTGATATGACGATATATAGAACATATTTAGTAATGAATTATGGAACTGTAGACGAAAAAGAGATAAAAGCAAAAGGTAAAGACCGTATTGATAACATTTTAAAACAAGATTTTTCAAAAAAAGGACAAGATGAGATTGATAAAATTGTAAAAAATGAGGTTGAGAAAAAAGATAATAAATATATGACGCAAGGTTATGTATTTCAAAAGTTGGCTATTTCAGTGATTGGCTTTATTATTACTGTTTTTATGTCAATTGTATTTTTATCAATTAGTTTTGCGAAGTTGATTTTTTCTACATTTGCTTTATTTTTATTCTTATTTTTAGTATTCAGTTGGATAGTGAGTTTTATACCAGGATTTGAATTATCTGTTTTCTCTGCGTTTGCAAAAACGTTAGGCTATATTATTTTAAGTGCTTGTATGACATTCTTATTTGTGATAGTTGGTTTGTGTATCAAGCTTGCAAATAGTTTTATTGAACCGGATAGTCAAAATGCTTATTTTTTAAATTCAATATTTATAATTGTAATATTGTTTGTAATGTATAAAAAACGGGCTCAAATTATCAATTTTGTAAGTCGTGGTAATATTAGTTTTTCTCCTAGTGCAATTGGTGCTGGTGTGATGAATCGAACACAAGAACGTTTTAATAAGATTCGTCATGAACAAGCGCAAAATAAGAAAGCTAAACGAGAAAATCAAAGAGATGAACCCGCCCCACCACTTCAAAATGATAATGATTTAAGAAGAAGACAGCAGGATAAACCAATGCCTTTATTTATAAATAAAGATAATCAAAAAAATGGTAATAAGCGAAGAGAACAACAAGAGTCAATGAATGGTAACGATGTAAAATCTGCTTCTGTTGAATCAAATGCAAATAATTATTCTAAACAACCACAAAAAGCATCACAGCAAGAACATCAAGTACGAGAAACAAGACAGCGAAAAGATATACAAAGGTCGTCACAAGTGGTTAATCAGCCATTAAATAATGAGAATCATTCAATAAATCGTAAAGAACAGAAGTCAGTTCAAACTGCTTATGATACTGATGTTCAAAAACGACAAATACAAAATGCGACACAGAATCAACAAAGTAGACAATCTGGAAATCGTAATCAACCTATTACACGTAATTCTCAGTCAAAAGACCGTCTAAAAGAGCAAAAGGATATCAATAAGTATGGTAAATAAAAAAGATATTGCTAAAAAAGTAATAGGTAAAACGCCAATAGGTGTTAAATTGAAATTAGCGAAAGTCATCATCATTTTGTGTGTGGTGGCTTTTTTTACATTTCCAGTAATTGTAATGTTTTTGTTAGCGCCTGATTCAAATAAAGATAAAGATGATGCTGGTTGTACTGTTAGTGGCGGTAATGTTTCGGCAAATGGTATTGATAAGTTTAATGAAAATGCTAAAGGTGGAAAATTAGAGGGTAAAGGAAAAGAAATACAGAAAATTACAGAAAAAAATAAAGTACCTGTGAATATTTTTATGGCTATTATTGCGAGTGAATCACAATGGGGTAAAGGAGAAAATGCGACAAGACAAAATAATCCTTTGTCTGTTATGGGTTCAAAATCGATTCATGATTCAACATATCCAACTATTGAAGACGGTCTTAATGCGGGAGCTAAAAATTTGTATGATGTTTATATTTCTAAAGGTTTAGATACTCCTAAAAAAATAGGTCCCAAATATGCGCCTGTTGGTGCGTCAAATGACCCTAATAATATGAATGCCCGTTGGATACCAACAGTTGAAAAAATTATGAAAGATTTAGGCGGTTCAGAAGCTAAAACGTCATGTAGTAATGGTAAAGGAAAGTCTATAAAGTTTAATGGTAAATTGCCACATTGGTCAAATGATGACCCTGGAAAAGGTAATTTATACACTGCTGGTCAATGTACTTGGTATGCATACGGTATGCGTCAAAAAATGGGTAAACCTGTATCAACTTATTGGCATGATGCACATAAATGGAATGATAGGGCTAAGGCTGAGGGTTATAAAGTTGATAAAAATCCGGAACCTGGTGCATTATTTATTGCTGAACAAGGTGCAGGCGGTCATGATGGGCATTATGGTCATGTGGCTGTTGTTATTGGTGTAAGTGATGGTGGTAAAACATTTAGAATAACAGAAATGAATTGGGAAGGTGCTTTTAAAGTTAATGAACGTACATTGAAAATGACTGATGGATATAGTTTTATTCATGATAAGGAGTGAAAATAAATGAAGCAAAAAATTATTATGTTTACTCTTGTAACAGTAATATTATTTTGTGCTGTTTTAATTGGTTATCAGATTCCTAAACAACAAGTTAAAATGAAACAAAATCAAATTGAAGATTTACAGGAAGAACAACGTATATTAAGAGATAAAAATGGAGAGTTAAATAAACTAGTAAAGAGACAATCAAAAACAGTTATTTCTGATGAAGAAAAGCAAATACGTGAAGTTTCTTCAAATTTTGTTAAACAGATGTTTGAAATGAAAAAAGATTCTTCTTTTAAATCAAAAGCACCACAAATAAAGCCTTTAGTTACAAAGGATTATTACGATACATTATTTAAGGATTCTAAAGATAAATATGATTTATATGATGATATAACCGTTAATGATATTCATGTTTATTTTGATACGTATGACCCTAAAAAAGATAGTTATAAAGTTTTTGTTCAGTTCGACGAACGTATTGAAACAGATGGAGATGATAAAATTGAACATCGTCAAACATCTGCACAATTGGATTTAGTTCGTACAGCTGAAGGTTGGCGTATTGATAATTTAAAACGTTTCAATTTAAAACCTCTAGGACGTTAGTTTGTTTCAAGACGATAGCAATGATATAATTTACGTAAAAAGGAGTGAATTTATCATGAGGCGATGGTTTGTATTAATTTTAGGATTAGTTATATTATTATCTGCATGTGGTCAGAAATATGATAAAGAGATTGATGCAGTTTTAAATTCTGAAAGAAAAAGTATGAGTGAGTCTTCTTTTAAGAAGCCTGAAAAAAGTAATAGTGATTTTAAAGTATATGAAGATGGTAAATTTATAACTATTTCTTTTGTTTATGATAAAGATGGTACAGTGTGGACAAGTTTATATAAAAAAAATGAGACAACAGATAAATATGTAAAAGTTGAAGATATGAACGAAAAAGAATATCAAAGTAATCATAAACCAGTTTATGAAGAAAATAATATGAAAAAATAAAGAATCAACTCCCTATACGCTTTAGCGGTGGTATCGGGAGTTGATGAACATATATCCTCTTATAACTTATTTTATAAATAACCTTTTTAAAAGTAAAGGAGGATATACATGAAAAAAAGAAAAAAACGTAAAGAATTAGACTATAAAACACGTCTAGCTATCGCAAAGTATTTAAATGATGGTTTAAACATCATTCAGATTTCTAAGATTTTAGGTCGTGATGATGCAGTTCTTTATAGAGAAGTAAATAAGCGTTCTGTTGATGGTGTTTATAATCCTTTATTAGCTGAGGAAGATGCTATAAAATCGCGTAGTATTTCAGATGAACAGGTTGCTAAACGTAGACGTTTGAATGATGAAACAAAAGCATATATTGAAGAAAAACTTTCATTAAAATGGTCTCCTAGACAGATAGCAAGTCAAATTGAAAAAGATACAGGGTATTATATAAGTTATCCTACTATATATAGATATATTCGCAATGGATTGGTAAAAGTTGATGTTAAACGTGATATGAGACAAGCAGGCAAGAAATATAATAAGTCTTCTGAAAAGCGTGGCAAATTAGACGTAGGGTCTCGTGTTATAAAGTATCGGCTCAAAAAGTATTAATAATCGTGAAGAATTTGGACATTATGAAATTGATACTGTTTGGAGTGTTAGACCATCAACATATTGCTTGTTAACTATTATTGAAAGAAAGACAAGATATTTATATGCTAGTAGATTAAATACACGTAAATCCAATGTAGTTTGTAATGAGATTATAAATATTATGAAACCATTATTACCCAAAAGTATAACTATGGATAGAGGTAAGGAGTTTGCTCTATTTGAACAAATAGAAGATGAATTGAATTGTAGTATTTATTTTAGTGATTTGGGTTGTCCATATCAACGTGGTTCTATTGAAAATGCAAATGGACTTTTAAGACAGTATTATCCTAAAGGTACGGATTTTGCAAATATAACACAAAAGTCATTAGATGAAGCTGTTAAACAAATTAATGCACGGCCTCGAATGATATTTGACTATAAATCGAGTGAGGAAATGCTAAAGTACCATGTAAGCACACAAAATTGTGAACCTATATTAAATGACTGTGTGAGGCACGAACCCGTCAATTAATATAGGTTAATCTAAGCGAATGGTTTACAATGAGCGCGGAAGGACAGGACGAATAAATTTTGTATATAAAATGCATAATCTAAAAAGAAGCATACTATTTAAATCTGTGGTTTTTGATAGATATTACTAGTAAAATGCTTCTTTTTCTTCTTCTGTACTCTTTTAGTAATATTTATTAAAAAAATTTAAGAAATTCTCATTTTTCTATTGACACACTGCC
>NZ_KV839076.1:0-42807 GCF_001838845.1 Staphylococcus sp. HMSC36A10 | reverse complement strand
TTCGAAATTCTCTGTGTTGGGGCCCCTGACTAGAGTTGAAAAAAGCTTGTTGTAAGCGCATTTTCATTCAGTCAAATACTGCCAATATAATATTATAGACCCTAGGACATTGATTTATGTCCCAAGCTCCCACATCATTGTTACAAATGTACATGATGTAAATGAATATTGCTGTCTAAATGTGCATGTAATATACAATGGTGCAGATAATACACTTAAGTCCTTAAAAATGAAACGTTAGTTCCAAGAGTCATTTTTAAACAATAGTGCATGTGATAAAATAGAAAAGAATGAAAAATATAGAGGTGACAATATGAAGATAGCAATTATAGGTGCAGGCATCGGTGGATTAACAGCTGCTGCATTATTACAAGAACAAGGTCATACTATTAAAGTCTTTGAAAAAAATGAGTCAGTTAAAGAAATTGGCGCTGGGATTGGTATCGGAGATAATGTGCTTAAAAAACTAGGTAATCATGACTTAGCTAAAGGTATTAAAAATGCTGGGCAAATCTTATCTACAATGACAGTGTTAGATGACAAAGATCGCCTGTTAACTACTGTTAAATTAAAAAGTAATACATTGAATGTGACGTTACCACGCCAAACATTAATTGACATTATTAAATCTTATGTAAAAGATGACGCAATATTTACAAATCATGAAGTCACGCATATAGATAATGAGACAGATAAAGTTACCATACATTTCGCGGAACAAGAAAGTGAAGCATTTGATTTATGTATTGGTGCTGATGGAATTCATTCTAAAGTGAGACAATCTGTAAATGCTGACAGTAAAGTATTATATCAAGGGTATACATGCTTTAGAGGTTTAATTGATGATATTGATTTAAAGCATCCGGATTGTGCAAAAGAATACTGGGGAAGAAAAGGAAGAGTAGGTATTGTTCCGTTATTAAATAATCAAGCATATTGGTTCATTACAATTAACTCGAAGGAAAACAATCATAAATATAGTTCGTTTGGTAAACCTCATTTGCAAGCATACTTTAATCACTATCCAAATGAAGTTAGAGAGATCTTAGACAAACAAAGTGAAACAGGTATCTTATTGCATAATATTTATGATTTGAAACCACTCAAATCTTTTGTTTATGGTCGTACTATTTTACTAGGAGATGCAGCACATGCGACAACGCCTAATATGGGGCAAGGTGCTGGACAAGCAATGGAAGATGCTATCGTATTAGTAAATTGTTTTAACGCATACGACTTTGAAAAAGCATTACAGCGTTATGATAAAATACGTGTCAAACATACTGCAAAAGTAATTAAGCGTTCTAGAAAAATCGGTAAAATTGCCCAATATCGTAGTCGTTTATTTGTTGCAGTTAGAAATCGTATTATGAAAATGATGCCAAATGCATTAGCAGCTGGACAAACTAAATTCTTATATAAATCGAAAGAAAAATAATACAACAATATGAAAACCCCCGTATGTTGAAACGAGAGCTCAACATATGGGGGTTCTTGTTTTTATAATGTTATTATAATAAATTCAATTATTAGTTAACGACAAATTGTGGTTTCTCACCTTGAACGGCACTAATTGCAGCATTAGCAACAATTTTAGACATCATGTCACGTGCTTCAAATGTAGCATTACCAATATGCGGTGTTAATACTACATTATTAAGTGATTTTAAGTCATCGGTAATATCTGGTTCAAATTCATATACATCAAGTGCAGCACCTTCAATTTCATTATCTTTCAATGCTTGCACTAGTGCTTGTTCGTGCACGATTGGACCACGAGAGGCATTGATTAAATACGCCGTAGATTTCATCATTTTAAATTGTTCTGTATCAATTAAATGATGCATTTTAGGATTATAAGCAGCGTTGATAGTGATAAAATCTGCATTCTTTAATAGTGTATCTAAATCTACATATTTTGCACCGATTTCTCGTTCTTTTTCTTCTTTGCGATTAGGTCCTGTGTATAGTACATCCATGTCAAATGCTCTTGCACGACGCGCTACTGCACTACCAATTTCACCTAAACCGATAATGCCGATTGTTTTCCCAGATACTTCTCTACCTCTGAAAAATAAAGGTGCCCATCCATCAAATCCAGTTGTACGTGATAATTGGTCCCCTTCAACAATACGACGCGCTACTGCAAGTACTAATCCAATTGTTAAATCGGCAGTCGCGTTTGTTGATGCTTTAGGTGTGTTTGTAACATCTATACTTTTTTCTCGGGCATACTCGATATCAATATTATTAAAACCAGCGCCATAGTTGGCAATGATTTTTAAGTCTTTACCAGCATCGATAACATCTTTATCAACGTTTGTAGATAATAAACTAATTAAGGCAGTCGCGTTTTTAACACCTTTAATTAAAGTGTCTTTATCGACTAATCCTTTACCTTCATACATTTCAACTTCAAAATGTTCTTGTAAAAGTTTTAAACCTACTTCTGGTATTGCACCAGCAACATAAACTTTTTCCATAAAAGATCACTCCTTTTATCTTAGTATAGTAGAAGATTAGACAGTATACAACTATGTCATGATGTCTTGTGTATCAATGATGTAAGCGCGTACTTTTGATGGAGGTGATATAACTTAGGCACTGTAGAACTATGAATATTGTAATGTGGAAAAACTGGATCAATTAAATTAGATAACGTAGTTTTAAAGTTAATAGTATTAGAAAAAATTAATATTTTGAATATGGGAGGAAATATAAATAAGTAGGTGGCAACGAAAAATAGCAAAAAAAGAGCTTCTCCTATAAAGGAAAGCTCAAAGTTTTTTGATGACATATGTACTAGAATTAAGTTTCAAGACAATATGTATCATCGTGTTTATATTAAATATGGATGTAGTTGTAGTTACCTGCTTCACTTGCAGAAATAGTTCTAGAACTTACTGAGAAAGGTCCGCCACTATAATTCATTTCTGAAATTGTAACTGAACCATCACTGTTTACACTTTCTACATATGCAACGTGACCAAATGGTCCTTCAGAAGATTGTAGGATAGCGCCTTTAGAAGGTGTATGATTTACTGTGAATCCAGCACCTTGTGCAGCAGCAGCCCAATTATTAGCATTTCCCCAAGTAGAACCGATTTCTCCGCCTACTTTATCATATACATACCAAGTACATTGTCCTGCAGTGTATAAGTTACCGGAATGTGAAATTGATGATGTAGTTGTCGTAGTTGTTGTAGTCGTTGTAGTTTGAGTCGTGTTGTAGTTATAGTTGTTGTAATTTGTATAATTTTCAGCAGCATCTGCATGATGTGCTTGACCTACTAATGCTGTGCCGATTCCTGCTGTTAACGTAGTTGCTGTTACTAATTTTTTCATGAATAAAGTCCTCCAAAGTTCTATATCTTTTTTTATAAATAAAACGTAGCGACTGTTTTATTCTCACATCTCGAATTGATGACAATAGTTACTTTAACAAAATTAATGCTTCTTGTGGGGAATGTTATTGATTTGTAAAAGAATAAAAAAACTTTGACTAATTTTGTAATAAAAATTAGTCAAAGTTACAATGAGATTAACAGATAATTAATAGGAAATATTTATTTGTAATATGTTTAAATAAATCGAATTGTTAAAGGTATTACATATTCTTGACCATTATAATATTTGACACACGCAATAATTGTGAATACAAAAGATAATATTGAGAAAGCGAATATGGATAAAATACCGATAAATGTAATGATGAAACCTATAATGATAATGAAACTAATATCGGTAGCAATTAGGAAAACGCCTATTAAAGTGATAACGACTAAAACGATAGACCAAATAATATAAGAAATCGTATAGTTAAGATAATTTTTTCCAGCACGATCAACTAGTTTCGATTCATCTTTTTTCAATAACCATATAATCAGTGGACCAATAATAGATGTGAATAAACTTAATAAATAGATAAGCATCGCCATAATGTTCTCATCATTGGATTTGCGATTCGGTTGATGATTTGTTACGTCGTTCATTTCAGTTGTCATATTAGACACTCCTTTGAAAATTGTAATATTATCTTTAACTATAACAAAATATAATCAAAAATAAACATGTTTATTAAACAATTATTAAAAATAAAAATAATTGGTGGACGTCGGCGTTTAAATAGGTTAATTTAAGGTTATATATACTTAACATTTATAATGATGCGTAATGAATTCGCATCATTTTTATATTGTCTTACGTATAATTTGTTTTTAATTTTAACCAAAGATAGAAAGAGGGTTGTTTATGAAAATAGCAATTGTAGGATCAGGAAATGGCGCAGTTACGGCAGCAGTAGATATGGTGAGCAAAGGCCACGATGTTAAATTATATTGTCGTAATCAATCTATAAGTAAGTTTCAAAACGCAATCGAAAAGGGCGGATTTGATTTTAATAATGAAGGTGATGAACGTTTCGTAAAATTCACTGATATTAGTGATGATATGGAATATGTTTTAAAAGATGCTGAAATTGTTCAAGTGATTATTCCATCTTCATACATAGAGTATTATGCTGATGTAATGGCAGAGCATGTAACTCATAATCAGTTGATATTCTTCAACATGGCTGCAGCAATGGGGTCAATTCGTTTTATGAATGTTTTAGAAGATAGACATATTGAAACAAAACCACAACTAGCGGAAGCTAATACGTTGACGTATGGTACGCGTGTCGATTTTGAAAATGCAGCAGTTGATTTATCTCTAAATGTACGTCGTATCTTCTTTTCAACATATGATAGAAGCTGTCTAAATGATTGTTATGACAAAGTTTCAAGTATTTATGATCATTTAGTAAAAGAGGAAAGCTTAATTAAAACAAATCTTGAAAATGGTAATCCTGAAGTGCATCCAGGACCAACATTATTGAATGTCGGTCGCATTGATTATGCTGGCGAGTTCGCTTTATATAAAGAAGGAATTACTAAACATACAGTTAGATTACTTCATGCAATCGAATTAGAACGTTTGAATTTAGGCCGTAGATTAGGTTTTGAATTATCAACAGCTAAAGAATCACGTATTGAACGTGGTTATTTAGAACGTGATAAAGAAGATGAACCATTAAATCGTTTGTTTAATACAAGCCCAGTATTTTCACAAATTCCAGGACCAAATCATGTAGAAAGCAGATATTTAACTGAAGATATTGCATATGGTTTAGTACTATGGTCAAGCTTAGGTCGTGTTATTGATGTACCGACACCAAATATAGATGCAGTAATTGTAATTGCATCAACCATTTTAGAGAGAGACTTCTTTGAGGAAGGCTTAACAGTTGAAGAAATTGGTTTAGATAAGCTTGATTTAGAAAAATATTTAAAATAAATGATGGCTTGAAGATAGAAAAGGATATAGCATTATGCAAAAGCAATAAATTGAAGAAAAGAGGTTTCTCATCAATAAGCGAAGGGGACGATAGATGATGAAAAGAAAACCCACCTTTTTAGAATCAATTTCGACAATGATTGTAATGGTTATTGTTGTTGTAACAGGCTTTGTGTTTTTTGATATTCCAATTCAAGTATTATTAATTATTGCCTCAGCATATGCCACATGGATTGCAAAACGTGTAGGCTTAACATGGCAAGATTTAGAAAAAGGCATTGCAGAACGTTTAAATACTGCAATGCCTGCAATTTTAATTATACTAGCGGTAGGAATTATAGTAGGCAGTTGGATGTTTTCTGGCACAGTGCCAGCCTTGATTTATTATGGCTTAGATTTATTGAATCCAAGCTATTTTTTAATATCAGCCTTTTTTATAAGTGCTGTTACATCTGTAGCAACTGGTACAGCATGGGGCTCTGCATCAACTGCAGGGATTGCACTTATTTCTATTGGTAATCAATTGGGGATTCCTCCAGGGATGGCAGCGGGTGCTATTATAGCAGGGGCTGTGTTTGGCGATAAAATGTCACCATTATCAGATACAACTAATTTAGCGGCGCTTGTTACTAAAGTTAATATATTTAAACATATACATTCGATGATGTGGACGACGATACCTGCATCAATCATAGGTTTATTAGTATGGTTTATTGCTGGATTTCAATTTAAAGGGCATTCAAATGATAAACAGATTCAAACTTTGTTATCAGAGCTTGCACAGATTTATCAAATTAACATATGGGTCTGGGTTCCCTTAATTGTGATCATTGTTTGTTTGCTATTTAAAATGGCTACAGTGCCAGCTATGCTAATATCAAGCTTTTCTGCCATTATAGTGGGGACTTTTAATCATCATTTCAAAATGACAGATGGTTTCAAAGCAACATTTAGTGGTTTTAACGAATCAATGATACATCAGTCTCATATTTCATCCAGTGTGAAAAGCTTGTTAGAACAGGGTGGTATGATGAGTATGACCCAAATATTAGTAACGATATTTTGCGGATATGCATTTGCAGGTATTGTAGAAAAAGCAGGATGTTTAGAAGTCTTATTAACTACTATTTCTAAAGGCATCCATTCTGTAGGAAGTTTAATATGTATTACTGTTATTTGTTGTATTGCGCTTGTATTCGCTGCAGGTGTTGCTTCGATTGTAATTATTATGGTCGGTGTGTTAATGAAAGATTTGTTCGAAAAATACCAAGTCTCTCGTTCCGTTTTATCAAGAACACTTGAAGACTCAAGTACGATGGTCTTACCTTTAATACCATGGGGAACATCAGGTATTTACTATACGAATCAACTTCATGTCTCTGTTGAAGAATTTTTCATATGGACAGTACCATGTTATTTATGCGCAATTATAGCAATTATCTATGGTTTTACAGGGATAGGTATTAAAAAGTCATCGAATTCACGTTTAACTTAATGTGAGCGTGGAATATATATAATATGTTGAAACACTTTAATCATTTATAATTGTAGCGGTTATAATTTGAAAAGGTTTTAACTTAGAATAAATATCCTCTATACATATACTGAATATGTTTTGTAGCGGAACATGTTGATATATGTAATGTAAGTTTTATGTCATGATTTGTAATGACTAAATTAATTGAGAATTTGAAGGCAAGTATATTTGTAAGTACTTTAACTAAAAATTTATCAATGTATAGCCGATTTGACATGCCTAAATTTGGGTGTGTCAATGGCTGTATGTTGTTTATTCTTTATTACAGAGTGAATCGGATTGGTGAAAATCGAAATTTTGAGATTTTTACCAATTCGATTTTTTTCATAGAAATTAAAAAAGCCAACAAGGCTCTTGAAACCTTGTTGGCGTAAACATAGCCATCACTAATTAGTGAATGAAGTTATAACCAGCAGCTTGGCTAGCTGAGATTGTACGTGAAGTTACAACACCTGGGCCATAACCATAGTTCATTTCTGAAACTCTTACTGAACCATTGCTGTTAACACTTTCAACGTATGCAACGTGACCGTATGCACCTTGAGTTGTTTGCATAATTGCACCAGCTTTTGGTGTATTGTTCACTGTGTAACCAGCTCTTGCAGCTGCGTTAGCCCAGTTACTTGCATTGCCCCAAGTTGAACCGATTTTACCACCTACACGATCAAATACGTAGTATGTACATTGACCAGAAGTGTATAAGTTACGTCCTGAAGTATAACCACTTGAGATTGAACGGCCATTTGATGATGGAGCCATAGTTGTAGTTACTTGAACATTGTTGCTTGAAGTGCTGTAGCTTGCACCTAAACCACCAGTACGGTAGCTGTTTGTGTTGTAACTATTATAGTTATTGTAGTTATATGATTGATTATTATTTGAGTAGTTGTTGTAACGGCTGTAGTTATTGTAGCTATAACCGTTGTTGTAATTGTTATAGTTATTGTAACCATTGTAGTAGTAATAGCTGTAGTAGCCATTATCTTGGTTTAATTGACTTGGATGCCAGTTACCTTTCCATGTGTAATGGTAGTTACCTTGTGCATCAATAGTGTAAGTATAGCTATATGATGTTGGGTCATTTGGATTATAACCGTAGTTATCTTGCTCAGAAGCATGAGCTTGATTTCCTGATGCAATTGCGATTGTAGCGAATCCTGCAGTTGCGATAGTAGCTGTAGCGATTTTCTTCATTTTAAAAATATCCTCCTAAAAATTTTAAATCTAAAATATTTTCGTAATGTCCGTGTGACAAAATTAATGTTATAAGTTATCTCTCGTAATTAAACGACAAGAAAGACTATAACAGAAATTAGCGTCCTTGTGTGCTTTGTTAACGTTTTGTAATTTTTTGCTAATATCTTGACACAATAGAATTTTAAAAGTATAGAAATTTGCATTTTGCAAAACTTATAACTACGGCATTCTTTGTGAAAACTGAATGTTTCGAAAATAAGTCTGTTACAAATTTGTAATATTACTGAAAATTCTAAATGTATATTTTGTGCATAATATAGGACTTTTAATCAGAAAATGCATAAAAATTCGACACGAACGATCAAGTTTCTATGATTATGAAAGCTTTGGTATTTGGATGAAAATGTATATTTAATGGATAAAATATCCTAATTTAGCATAAAAAAATGTTTTAATAAAAGTATTATTTGATATAATCGATTTATGTTTTGTTACTGCTAAAAAAACATGTGGCGATATAATTGGTAGTGAATATTAGATGTTGACAATTGATTTGAGAAAGACAAACAGGAGTAAATCAATATATTTGTATATGTGAGGATGTAAGATGACAGATAATTATTCACTACATATTTATAAAAGTATGAAAATGAGTAGTGTGAAGGAAGCGAACTTAAAAATTATATATTGGCTACAAGGTACAGGTGTAGTTTCAATCAATCTACAACAATATGATGTAAAAAGAAATGATGTCACCGTTATTATGTTGAATGATTTGTATCAAATTGATGGTCATGATGATAGTGTATGTTGTGTTGTTGAAGTAAGTGCAAAGACATTTTTGAAGTTTATGAATGCAAACTATATGATGCGTGGCAAGATATTAACAAATGAGGTTGCTAGCACTTTTAGAATCTTGATTAAGTATTTAATCTACAGCAAAATTAAACAACAGTCTTATAATGCTAATGATAAGATTATTAATTACATGTGTGTTGAATTAATGTCATTAAATACATACGATGGTAGTCGTCATTTAGTAGCCGAAGAAGTGCACGATTATTTAACAAACAACCACCATAAAAAGATAAATAGGAAAGATGTCATTAATCAAGTTAGTATTACAAACAAAGCTTTAAGTGACATGTTTAAAGCGACACCTTATAGTAATTTTATTCAATATTTAAATCATATTAGACTGGAGCATTGCTTAATTGATATTTTAACTTCTAAGAAGCCTATTGAAGAAATCGCAAGTAGTCATGGTTTTAATCATTATTCTCGTTTTATACACCTCTTTAAAGAAACGTATGGTAACACTCCTAAATTAATTAGAAAAAGATATAGTCCAACATCTCATTCAATTAACCATTCCCAATTAGTTGAAATTGATAAAAATATAATTGAATTATTTGATGATACTAATCAAAGTTCTTCAAGTATGCGCGAGATTGATATACCTTTTGAGCCTACAAAAAGGAGTCAAATGTATCAACCTAAAAACATTTATATTAAAGGAAGTAATTTTTATTGGATGGATTATTATACTATTAAACAAATCATTCAAAGATTAGGTGTTAATCCTGAAAACTTGCATATAATTGTTACAATCGACACAAGCAATGAGCTATCGATTGAACAAATCACTTTATTACTTCAAAAGATAGTGAACTACAATGTAAATGTAGTATTTCGTATTAAACATGAATATAAGGAATTGTTAACGAGTACTGAAAGAGGCAAGATAGAAAAGCTAGTAGCCACAATTTTTAATATGACATTTGAGAGTAATAGATGTAAGATTGCATTTTTAATTAACGACTTAAATACTACTGCAATTCAAAAACTGAAACGCTTAATAGATAATTATATAGGAGTATTTGAATTAATATATCATCTGGAACCAAAAGAGTTGAATACGCGCTATGATAAAGAAATTGATCATCTAATAGACTATTTTATCTTACCGCTAAGACAAATAGAACAGGTGTCTATTGCATGTTCTAAAATTATATGTGATGTAGATTTGATTAATGAGAATAATGACTTAAAAGAAAAAATCACAATATCTGATTTTAATAAGGTTACTGAACTTTTGACAAATTATACTAAATTTCGAGGACTTATTATGCACATGTCAATTATAAGTGAAGCGAGCAAAGAAATAAATTTGACTAGATTATCAATATTCATTTTTATCATAAATATACTTAATCAATTACGAGGGATTGTTATTTATCAAAATGACACGATGATTGTAACGAAGTTCAAACATGAAGTACAATGTGTCATTTGTTTGCCAGCCGCATTGTTAAATGAGAATTCAGACGCTATACGTTTATCGTGTAAGGGTCTTCAACAATTTAGCCATGCTAAAACTAAACAAATTGTTTTAAGTATAGATAAAGATAATCATACTTCCGAAAATGGTGTACTTGTGAATGATATTATGCAACAACACAGTTATTGGAAAGCTAATTTTATAGAAAGAAATATTTATGATCATTCATTAATGGTCTCAAGCAATAGTATTGTTCATTTGAAATATCATCTTGAGATATAGGCATGGTTTAAGAGAGGTTTTTAAAGATGTCTAAATTTAAAGTTAAGCGTTTAACTGCACACATACTAATGTTGAAAGTCATTAATGATATGTTGAAATATTCATTTCATCTCACTTTGACTCAAGTGAAACTATTAAATCTATTAGTTAAATATGATAATTCTGATTCCAATAGCGCTTCAATAGATAGGTTATTAAAAATGAAAGAAATCCAATCTAAGATGGCACTTCTTCAAATGTTAAGTTATTTAAACAATCATCAATGGCTATTGAAAGGAAGAGATCAAAGGGATCAACGTAAATTGACTATTTCGATTAATAAAATGCATATAGATAAAATAGAATATATGAATAATGAGCTTAGTGACTATATTGAACGTTATTTTGGTCAATATACATTTGATTTTAGTTGTGACTATGTATCGTATTTATTGTCGTCACAAGAATTATTTCGAAATCTAAAGTGTTATTTAAATATGTGTCAATTAACATTAGAAGAGTTATACGTTTTAGGAATATTAAATCTGCATAAAGGTCAATTGACGGTTAAAGAATTACAGGGTGAATTCCATCACCCGATATTTGCGGTTAGCCCGATTTTAAAGTGTTTAATTTTGAAGGGATTAGTTAAAAAAGAGAGATGTGAATTAGATGAAAGACGTGTTATTGTAACAATCAAGCGAGAAAAGTTTTCTAAAGTCACTATGCTTATTCAAGCATGTTATAATTATCTTGAAAAGGGAATACAAGTTAAGCTTAATAATAAATAGTTAATCACTTGTATTTCATATACCTATGAAGAATAGTTTATAGTTTTAAGTGGGAGGGATATTATGATTTTAGATAATGTGAATCCAAATGATTTATTTCCAACTGAAAAAAAGGGTCCGTCAGTGCTAGGAATAATTGAGTATCAAGTTCAAGGTGAGAATGAATTTGAAGGGGCATTTATAGCAACAAATGAAAGATTAATTATGAATGTAGATATGAATGGCCAATTTTATTATAGAAGTATTAGTTATAATGAAATAGAGAAGATAGATTATGATGGTCAAACTATAATGTTCAAATTTAATATTGGTAATGTCCCAATGCATGATATTAAAAGTGCTAACGTTGAAATGTTTGTTGAATATGTAAAACAACATATGATAGTATAATGTCAATGTATGTAGGTTGATAAGAAGAGTTTGAATGATAACTCATTGCATTTAAAGATAAATGGCATGCGTTATGATTTAAAGCTCTTCTTTTTTTATATTTTATAAATTTTGTGAGCAAGCCATCCAATTAATATAAAAAATATCAAATCAAACACGTTGATATAGATTAAAATTTTAAAAGTTTACATATCAGTTAAGATACAAAATATTCAGACTAATAATTTTCAATTTGGCAAAATATCTTAAACATCAAATTATTATAAGAAATAAATGTATTTAACCATATTCTAGTAATAAAAATATTGAATTTTTATACTTATTTGTTTAGAATGAACTTTATAACATAGTTGGATAGAGTTTCGATTTAATAAATTACATGTGAACCTTGCTACAACAAGATGTGCATCAGAGGAGTGGTTTAATAATGAGTAAAATTAATGACATTAATGATTTAGTCAACGCAACATTTCAAGTTAAGAAGTTTTTCAGAGATACAAAAAAGAAGTTCAATTTGAACTATGAAGAAATTTATATTTTAAATCATATTTTAAGAAGTGAGTCTAACGAAATCTCATCTAAAGAGATTGCTAAGTGCTCAGAGTTCAAACCTTACTATTTAACTAAAGCTTTACAAAAGCTAAAAGATTTAAAATTGTTATCAAAGAAAAGAAGTTTACAAGACGAAAGAACAGTTATTGTTTATGTTACAGATACACAAAAAGCAAATATTCAAAAACTGATTTCAGAATTAGAAGAATACATTAAAAATTAAATCAAGGTTAATTGCGTTTAATAACATTGAACGATAACAATTTATTAAAACGAAGTTATTTATTCAGCATTGGGACATAAAATTAACTTAAAATTTAAATATTGAAGATGCTTTAATTAAAGTTAAAGACTAGCCATACCTTATTTCAGCTTATTAAGCTTGAAACAAGGTACACTAGTCTTTTTATTTTAATATTTTCTTAGAAAATCAAGTTTACGATCATAAATATTTTCTGCGATATAGCTTTGGATGGTTCCAAGTATTTTCTCTATAATTTGTGTGCGATAAGCAAAAATTCTAACTGCAAAACCATGTGTAGGCAATGGAGAAATAGCAACACGACAATCGAATGTATTGCTATAAGAACTAATGGTTTCATAAACTGAATCGATTAGTTTTTGGTTAACATCTTCGTGTATGAAGTAAGCAGAGCCATAATGAGAGTAATGTTCCATATAACCTATTTCATTGATCGATTGTTTATTAGGATTCAATAATAAATTATCATATGTGACTAACTCATCTTCAATATAAATTTCATTTATTAAATGCATATATTGATACTTGAAGGCTTCGCCAGTTTTTGAATAACCAGGAGTTAAAATATCAGTATAAAATAATGAACTAGAATTATTGAGATTGAACGTATTGTGTTGATAAAATTTAGCATTTTCATATGCGATGATTGGATCAGCGACATATTCTAAATATGCGTTATCTTTCAAATTAAAAGTTTGATACTGCTCAACATGATTGGAAGGTGTCTTGTATATTTTTGTTGCACCTTGAGATGTCAATGTCACTTTAGCGTTATCTTCGACATTCACATTCATACGGTAACGATCTCCATCTAAATAGCCACCACCTACATTTACTATATAAAATGTAGGAATGGTAGATTGATTTAGATAAACTGGACGTATCACTTTAAGTGCTTTTTCAAAGAAAATATCTCTTGATACTGATCGATTGCCATCGAAAAACACTGTTAAATCAAGTTGCCCAGTCCATTGTTGTTCATCCATTATGATAATCCTTTGAGTAAAGTGTCGCGTTCAATCCAATCGATAACTTCATCCAAACCTTCGTCGGTTTTTAAGTTAGTAAAAGTAAATGGACGTTTACCACGAAATACTTTAGTATCTTCAGCCATTTGTTCTAATGATGCACCTACATAGGGAGCTAAATCAGTTTTGTTAATTACAAAGAAATCTGACTTAATCATACCTTGACCACCTTTACGTGGAATCTTTTCACCTTGAGCAACATCGATAATATATATTGAAAAGTCAACAAGTTCTGGACTAAATGTTGCTGCTAAGTTATCGCCACCAGATTCTATGAAAATTAGTTCTATATCGTCATGACGTTCTAATAATTCGTCTATTGCTGCAAAGTTCATAGATGCATCTTCACGAATCGCAGTATGAGGACATCCACCAGTTTCAACACCAATGATACGACTTTCAGGTAGAACTCCTGAATTTACTAATATCTTTTCGTCTTCTTTTGTATATATATCATTTGTAATAACGCCGATACTCATTTCTTTTGAAAGACGTTTTACAACTTTTTCAATTAATTGTGTTTTACCTGCACCTACAGGACCACCAATACCAATTTTAATCGGATTTGCCACAATTATAACCTCCTATGATATGAAAATTCTAACATTGACGTTCTCATGCGCCATTTGATTTAGTTCTAAACCAGGCGCTGTCATGCCAAAATCTGCTTCTTTTAATTCGAAAATCTGCTTTCTTGTTCCTTCTATATAAGGAATCATGTGAGTAACTATCTTTTGACCAGCAGTTTGTCCAAGTGGAATAGCACGAACAGCATTTTGAGTTAAACTTGAAACATTTTGATATAAATAGTAATCAATAATCGTTTCAATATCTACACCTAAATGATGGCCTAGCATAGTAAAACAAATAGCTGGATTTAACTTTGCTTTCTTATCTTGCATTTGTTGATGATACCAAGCAATCCATGGGCTATTATAAAGTTCTAAAGCCAATTTAACCATGCGAGTCCCCATTTGTTTTGCACCAACACGTGTTTCTTTAGGTAAGTTTTGAACAAACATCAGTTTATCTATGTGTAATACTTTTTGTGTATCATCATTTTCCAATGCATCATAAACTAAACGCATGGCTAAACCATCAGAATAGGTAAGTTGCTCTTGTAAAAACATTTTTAACCAAGCAATAAAAGTATGATCGTCATGAATTATATTTCGTTGAATATATGTTTCAAGACCAAATGAATGACTGAAAGCACCTGTTGGAAACTGTGAATCACAGAACTGAAATAATCTTAAGTGTGTATGATCAATCATGAGAATGCCCTATATGTCTGAAAGCCTTATTAACTTTACGGTCTTCTCGAACATATGGGATGCCTAAACTTTTTAATAAATCTTCAACTAAATAATCATATTGTACTAGCATTTCAGTCTCTGTAAATTGTGCTGGCAAATGACGATTTCCTAATTGATGGGCTATATCTCCCATTTCTTGCAATGTTCTTGGTTGAATCACTAAAAGATCTTCTGAATTAACATCCACAATAATCATATTATGGTCATCTGCGTATAAAATATCTCCATATTGTAAGTCAATAGGTTGTTTTAAACGAATGCCTATTTCAGTGCCATGGTCTGTAACGACTCTTTGAATACGTTTAACAAGATCTGAATTTTCAAGGTATACTTTTTCGACGTGCTTTTGTTTTTCTGAATTTGACAAATTGGCAATATTGCCTTGGATTTCTTCAACAATCATTCTATGTTCCTCCTAGAATAAGAAGTATCTTTGAGTTAATGGTAACTCAGTTGCTGCATTACTTGTAATTTTTTCTCCATCTACATATACTTCATATGTTTGTGGATCAACGTCTAATTTAGGTGTTGCGCTGTTATTTTTCATATCTGCTTTAGATAATTGTCTAATATTTTTAACTGGACGCACCATGCGTTTTAAATTTAATGCACGATTGATACCATTTTCATAAGCAGTTTTAGACACGAATGTCATTGACGTACTTGTAAGGTTTCCGCCGTATTGACCATACATTTTACGGTACTTCATCGGTTCAGATGTAGGTATAGAACCATTTGCATCGCCATTTACGGCAGAGTTAATTAATCCGCCCTTTACAACTAATTCAGGTTTAACACCAAAGAAAATTGGATCCCATAAGACAATGTCAGCTAGTTTGCCCGGCTCGATAGATCCTACATATTCAGAAATACCATGTGTAATTGCTGGGTTAATTGTATATTTAGCGATATAACGTTTGATGCGATTATTATCATTATGTTCAAAATCACCATCTAAAGGACCACGTTGTTCTTTCATGCGATGTGCTACTTGCCATGTTCGTGTAATTACTTCACCTACACGGCCCATTGCTTGTGAATCGGAACTAATCATACTGAATACACCCATATCTTGCAGAACATCTTCTGCTGCAATCGTTTCTTTACGAATACGTGAATCTGCGAATGCGATATCTTCAGGAATAGCCGCATTTAAATGGTGAGTAATCATTACCATATCTAAATGTTCATCTACAGTATTATGTGTATAAGGCAAAGTTGGATTTGTAGATGAAGGTAAAATATTTGAAAATGCAGCGGATTTAATTAAATCAGGCGCATGACCGCCACCAGCACCTTCAGTATGGTACATATGAAGTACACGGTCTTTAACAGCAGCCATTGTGTCTTCCATAAATCCTGCTTCATTTAAAGTATCTGCATGTAATGCAATTTGAACATCAAATTCATCAGCAACATCTAATGCATGACTCAAAGCAGATGGTGTTGCCCCCCAGTCTTCATGTACTTTTAATCCAATTGCTCCGGCATTGATTTGTTCAATGAGTGCAGTTGGATTTGTTGCTTGTCCTTTACCTGTAAAACCGACATTAATCGGTAAACCTTCGGCAGCTTCTAACATTCTATGAATATGCCATGGACCTGGAGTTACAGTTGTTGCTTTAGAACCTTCTGAAGCACCAGTACCACCACCAATATGAGTCGTAATACCACTTTCTAATGCGACCTCTGCTTGTTCAGGATTAATAAAATGAACATGAGTATCAATACCACCAGCAGTGACGATTTTACCTTCAGCGGCAATGATATCTGTTGTTGAACCTATAATAATGTCGACATTATCCATTATATCTGGGTTGCCGGCATTACCTATGGCGAAAATATAACCATTTTTAATGCCTATATCAGCTTTAACCACTTTATCGTAATCGATAATAACGGCATTAGAAATGACAAGGTCTGCAACGTTCACGTCATCACGTGTTACACGAGGATTTTGCGCCATACCGTCTCTAATAGATTTACCACCACCAAAAGTAGCTTCTTCACCATAAACCGCATAGTCTTTTTCTATTTGAGCAAATAGATTCGTATCACCTAAACGAATGGAATCTCCAACAGTTGGACCGTATAAGCTCGTATATTGATTTTGCGTCATTTTAAAGCTCATGATCTTTTTCCTCCTTTTTTATTCACGTTTTCAGCACCGTTATCTCCGAATACACCTGCATATTCATCATTTTCATCAGTTGGGCGATAGACACGTGACTCATCGATAGGACCATTGACCATACCACGAAAACCAAAAATTTTACGTTTGCCAGCATATTCAACTAATTGAACTTCTTTTTTATCCCCAGGTTCAAATCGAACAGCTGCTCCAGCTGGAATATCTAAATGTTTTCCATATGCCATTTCACGTTCGAAATCTAATGCTGCATTTGCTTCATAAAAATGAAAATGTGAGCCCACTTGAATTGGTCGATCTCCTGTATTTTCAACTTCGATAACTGTTTCAGGATGATGGTTATTAATTTCAACCTCTGTACTTTTTGTAATAATTTCTCCTGGTATCATTTGACTGCCTCCTTTAAACAATAGGGTGATGTACTGTGATTAACTTAGTACCATCGGGGAACGTAGCCTCGATTTCGATATCTGTAATCATGTGTTCGACACCATCCATGACATCTTCTTTGTTTAGAATTTGTCTACCATAACTCATTAACTCTGCAACGGTCTTACCATCGCGTGCACCTTCTAATAATTCATCGCTGATTAAAGCTAATGCCTCAGGATGATTTAGTTTCAAACCACGTGCTTTACGACGACGTGCAACTTCCGCCGCCACTACAATCATTAATTTGTCTTGCTCTCGTTGTGTAAAATGCAAATTAAAACCCCCAATTTCATATTAGATACAATTTACAAAATTTATATTAATCCTAATTGTTGTGATAAACAAGTAATATACAAAGTTCAATGTGTAATTAGAAAATTATATTTTTAGCATATCCGCTATTGAAGCAAACAATCTAATCGAAAACAAATAGCGGAATATATTTATGTAAAAACCAAAATAGTTTTTAATATAACTTTTCATAGAATAGTAGTATATTAATGAGTAATGATTCAAAGGAAAGGTGAAAGATTTGAAGATAATAGATGTGCTTTTGAAAAATATATCTCAGGTTGTGTTAATTAGTAATAAATGGACAGGATTATTTATCTTAATAGGATTATTTGTTGCCGATTGGACAATTGGATTAGCGGCTATTGTAGGTAGCATCATCGCCTATACTTTTGCGCGTTTTATAAATTATAGTGAGGCAGAGATTAATGATGGGTTAGCTGGATTTAATCCAGTGTTAACTGCCATTGCGTTAACAATCTTTTTAGATAAGTCAGGATTAGATATTGTTATAACAATGATAGCAACTTTATTAACGTTACCAGTTGCTGCTGCAGTGAGAGAAGTTTTAAGACCATATAAAGTTCCGATGCTGACGATGCCTTTTGTCATTGTGACTTGGTTTACAATTTTACTTTCAGGACAGGTTAAATTTGTAGATACATCGTTAAAGTTAATGCCTCAAAACATTGAAACGGTTAATTTTAGCAACAATGATCGAATACATTTTATTCAGTCATTATTTGAAGGATTCAGTCAAGTATTTATCGAAGCGAGTGTAATTGGTGGCGTATGTATTTTAATCGGCATATTGATAGCATCAAGAAAAGCAGCACTCTTAGCTGTTATAGCTAGTTTGTTAAGCTTTATCATTGTAGCTCTATTAGGTGGTAATTATGATGATATTAATCAGGGATTATTCGGTTATAACTTTGTATTAATGGCAATCGCACTAGGATATACATTTAAAACAGCGATTAACCCTTATATTTCGACTTTTTTAGGTGTGTTATTAACAGTAGTGGTGCAACTAGGTACAACAACATTGCTTGAACCGTTTGGCTTACCTGCATTAACATTGCCATTTATTATCGTGACATGGATTTTATTATTTGCTGGTATTAAACATGACAAAGTAGATGCTTGATAGTTAAATCAAACCTAATATAGTTTAAGGTGTATTTTTATGGATAAAATTAAGTGCATACTTAATCGAATTATCAGTTTTCTTTTAATTGTTCACAGCACGTTCCTTTTTATTTTTAAAGTCGAGTGTTAAACTAGGAATAAATAATTTATATTGTGTGTTGTGTGGGGTGACTAATATGAATGATATGGATAATTCCTTTTTAATAACAACGGAAATTCAAAGAAAATGGATTGAAAAATTCAAAGTAATTAGAGATACATTTAAGGCTAAAGCTGAATATAATGATCAACATAGCCAATTTCCATATAAAAATATTGAATGGTTAATTAAAGAAGGTTATGGAAAATTAACGTTACCAAAAGCATATGGTGGTGAAGGTGCGACCATAGAAGACATGGTTATTTTGCAATCATTTTTAGGCGAACTTGATGGTGCCACAGCATTATCTATTGGTTGGCATGTGAGTGTCGTAGGACAAATTTATGAACAGAAATTATGGTCTCAAGATATGTTGGAGCAATTTGCTGTTGAAATTAATAATGGTGCATTAGTTAATAGAGCAGTTAGTGAAGCTGAAATGGGTAGTCCAACAAGAGGGGGAAGACCAAGTACACATGCTGTTAAAGCTGATGATGGGTATATTTTAAATGGTGTGAAGACATATACATCAATGAGTAAAGCACTAACACATATTATTGTTGCTGCTTATATAGAAGAATTAGAAAGTGTTGGTTTTTTCTTAGTGGACAGGAATTTGCCTGGTGTTGAAATTGCCGATAATTGGGACGTATTAGGTATGCGAGCGACAGAAAGTCATGATTTAATATTAAATGATGTAAAAGTACCATTAAAACATTTAGTGGAAACAGAGAAAAGTAAAGCGCCAAATGGTTGGATATTGCATATACCAAGCTGTTATTTAGGTATAGCACAAGCTGCTAGAAATTATGCTGTAGACTTTGCAATCCAACATAGCCCTAATAGTATTGAAGGAACGATTGCAACATTGCCAACTGTGCAACAAAATTTAGGGAAAATGGAAACGCTATTGTTATGTGCGAGACAATTTTTATGGAGTACAGCAAAAGGGTATCAACAATATAAAGATGACAGTCAGATAAGAAATTCAACAAGTGCGAGTAAAGTGATGGTAATGAATCAAGGGCTTGAAGTGATTGATTTAGCGATGAGAATAGTTGGTGCTAAAAGCTTAGAAATGAATCGACCATTACAACGTTACTATCGTGACATGCGTGCAGGATTACACAATCCACCTATGGAAGATGCAGCATATACAAATATTGCTAAGAGTATTACAGATACATTTTAAATTTAAAAAGGTAAATCGATCGTTGATTGGCATAAAGAGATGAAATTTGACGTTCGGATTTACCCTTTTTTGTGGGGATTTATAGGGATGTTAAGATATTTTGCTAAATTTTTTGCGAAAATAAAAAAATAAATAGCACTAGCTATTGTAAATGTATATGCAATCTTGTATAATTTTGGAATAATTGATAATCATTTTCAATAGGAGGAAATTATGAAAAAACTATTATTACCATTAATAATTATGTTATTAGTGTTAGCTGCGTGTGGGAACCAAGGTGAAAAAAATAACAAAGCTGAAACTAAATCTTATAAAATGGACGATGGCAAAACGGTAGATATTCCGAAAGACCCTAAACGCATTGCAGTAGTTGCGCCAACATATGCTGGTGGACTTAAAAAATTAGGTGCAAACATTGTAGCTGTAAATCAACAAGTCGATCAAAGCAAAGTATTAAAAGATAAATTTAAAGGTGTTACAAAAATTGGTGATGGCGATGTAGAAAAAGTTGCTAAAGAAAAGCCAGATTTAATTATTGTATACTCTACTGACAAAGACATTAAAAAATATCAAAAAGTAGCACCAACAGTAGTTGTTGACTATAATAAGCATAAATATTTAGAACAACAAGAAATGTTAGGGGAAATTGTTGGTAAAGAAGATAAAGTAAAAGCTTGGAAGAAAGATTGGGAAGAAACAACTGCTAAAGACGGTAAAGAAATTAAAAAAGCAATTGGACAAGATGCAACAGTGTCATTGTTTGATGAATTTGATAAAAAATTATACACTTACGGCGATAACTGGGGTCGTGGTGGAGAAGTATTATATCAAGCATTTGGTTTAAAAATGCAACCAGAACAACAAAAGTTAACTGCAAAAGCAGGTTGGGCTGAAGTGAAACAAGAAGAAATTGAAAAATATGCTGGTGATTACATTGTGAGTACAAGTGAAGGTAAACCTACACCAGGATATGAATCAACTAATATGTGGAAGAATTTGAAAGCTACTAAAGAAGGACATATTGTTAAAGTTGATGCTGGTACATACTGGTACAACGATCCTTATACATTAGATTTCATGCGTAAAGATTTAAAAGAAAAATTAATTAAAGCTGCAAAATAATTCAGCTATATAAGTTAGTGAAATGAGAGTCTGAAACATATCATCTTTTGATATTGTATTAGGCTCTTATTTTTATAGCTAGAAAGTTAGATATTTGTATTTTTTTAAATAATAAGTGCCGTTGTTATCGTTCAATTTAATTAATGATAGATTAGTATTATTATAGCTAAAGTAGTATACCTGAGAAAATAGCTCAATGTATCTCTTTATTGATAAGTTATATCATAATTATATTAGTGCATACTTTATGGAAGGGATATCAGGGAATGGCTATCAATAAAAGAAGAGGTTTAAAAGGATTACAACAGAATGTTATGATTTTGTAGAAAGATATATAACAACGTTTTATAAAAACATAATATTGTTAATGGAAAATGAAATGTAAGGGGGATTTCGAGTGACTAAGAAAGTTTATTTTAACCACGATGGTGGTGTAGATGATTTAGTATCTCTATTTTTATTATTACAAATGGAAAACGTTCAATTGATAGGGGTCAGTACAATTGGTGCTGATTGTTATTTAGAGCCATCTTTGAGCGCATCAGTAAAAATTATTAATCGTTTTTCAAATGAAGATATTCAAGTTGCGCCATCATATGAACGAGGAAAAAATCCATTTCCTAAAGAATGGCGTATGCATGCCTTTTTTATGGACGCATTGCCAATTTTAAATGAGCCAGTCAAACATGTTGCTTCAAATGTGAGCGACAAAGAAGCCTTTGAAGACATTATTCAAACTTTAAAGAGACAATCAGAAAAAGTAACATTATTATTTACAGGCCCGCTTACAGATTTAGCAAAAGCACTACAAAAAGATTCATCTATCGTTCAGTATATAGAAAAATTAGTTTGGATGGGTGGCACCTTTTTACCAAAAGGAAATGTTGAAGAACCTGAGCATGATGGTTCTGCAGAATGGAATGCATATTGGGATCCAGAAGCGGTTAAAATTGTTTTTGATAGCGATATAGAGATTGATATGGTTGCTTTAGAAAGTACGAATCAAGTACCGCTAACGTTAGATGTTAGACAAAGATGGGCGAATGAACGCCAATATACGGGCATTGATTTTTTAGGAGTAAGTTATGCAGCGGTACCACCATTAACACACTTTATAACAAATTCTACTTACTTTTTATGGGATGTTTTAACGACTGCTTATATTGGTAACAAGGACTTGGTTCATTCAATTGAGAAAAAAGTCGATGTAATAAGTTATGGACCAAGTCAAGGTAAGACATTTGAGTGTAAAGATGGGCGCAAAATTAATGTCATAAATCATGTAGATAACAACGCATTTTTTGATTATATAACTGCACTTGCTAAAAAAGTAAATTAACAGCTGTGTAGAATAATTAAGGTTTTAATTTATATAGAACAACTTATTGTAAACTTTTCATTTCTTAAAGTTTACAATGGTGCTATAATAATGGTCATGAAATACGAAAGGAAGTAAAAAATGACAACAAAACAGTTAGTATATACAGCTTTAATGACAGCGATTATCGCTATTTTAGGATTGGTACCGGTAATTCCACTACCATTTTCTTCAGTACCAATTGTACTTCAAAACATTGGTATTTTCTTAGCAGGTGTGATTTTAGGACGTAAATATGGCACATTAAGTGTTATCGTCTTTTTATTATTAGTAGTTGCTGGCTTGCCACTGTTATCAGGCGGTCGCGGTGGCATTGGTGTATTCGCAGGTCCTTCAGCAGGGTTTTTACTATTATATCCAGTTGTAGCATTCATGATTGGTGCGATTCGTGATAGATTCATCAATGAAATTAATTTCTGGATTTTATTCGTTGGTATTTTAGTTTTTGGTGTTATAGCATTAGATGTTATTGGTACATTGATTATGGGCATGATTATTAACATACCATTTACGAAAGCTATTTCAATTTCATTAGCTTATTTGCCTGGTGATATATTAAAAGCAATTGTAGCAAGTTTGATTGGTACAGCTTTACTTAATCACTCGCAGTTTCGTCAAATTATGGGATTAAAATAATCATATTTAAGTTAAGATAATAAAGTAATTGAATAAGTTGCTTTGAAATTTATAAAAGTGAAAGGAGTAGGTGTCAATGGCTAGTATAAGTATGTCAGATATATATTGTAACGGCACTATATTTGAAAATGACGACGAGCAGTTAATTTATTTAACGCCTTCTTTTCCACAACGATACACAAGCAACACATGGATATATAAAAAGACGCCTACCCAAGAGCGATGGCTGAAAGACTTAGAACGTCAACATCAATTACATACAAATCAAGGTTCAAATCATTATGCGTTTAGTTTCCCGGAAAATGAACAACTTGATAATCATTGGATGGCTATGTTTAAAGATATGAATTTTGAACTAGGTATTATGGAATTGTATGCCATAGAAAGTGATGCGCTTGCTAATTTGCCGCGTAACTCTGACGTTGAAATTGCCATCGTTGACGAGTCGCATATAGATGCCTATTTAAAAGTTGCATATCAGTTTAGTCTGCCATTTGGAAAAGACTATGCAGATGCACATGAAGAAATGGTAAGGGAACATTATCAAAAAGATGTGATTAAACGCTTAGTAGCTTATTTAAATAATGAACCTATTGGCGTTGTAGATGTCATTGAAAGTGAAAATTACATTGAATTAGATGGATTTGGTGTATTAGAACAATTTCGGCACCAAGGAATTGGATCTACAATTCAATCGTTGATAGGTGAATACGCCATATCAAAAAATCACAAACCAATCATATTAGTTGCAGATGGTGAAGATACAGCAAAAGATATGTATGCAAAGCAAGGTTATGTTTACCAATCATTTTGTTATCAAATATTAAAAGAAGATATTGGCAATTAACGATTGATGATAGGTTTGTATTAGAATAAAAAAGCAGTAAGCTGGTTTCGAGTAGAAATCAACTTACTGCTTTTTAAATTGTTTTGAGCTACTTATACTTATAAAAATAGTGCGTTTAAATTGTTGATTCATGTAGAATATCGTTCATTATGACACACTATAATGAATATGTTATTGTTCAGAATCAATGATACGTTCTGGATGACTGTATATATTAAAGCCACCATTTCGAATAAATCCAACTGCCGTAATATTTAGGTCATTAGCTAAGGTTACAGCAAGCGTTGTCGGAGCTGATTTAGATAAAATGACGCCAACACCAATTTTTGCGGCTTTAATTAAAATTTCTGATGAAATACGTCCACTAAAAATTAATACTTTATCTCGGACAGTAATATGTCGCTGAATACAAAATCCATATAATTTATCTAGAGCGTTATGTCTACCAATGTCTTGTCGATGTACAAAAAATGTCAAACCATCGCTTATAGCAGCATTATGTAAGCCACCTGTTTCTTGGTAAATATGACTTGCACTTTGTAATCGAGTCATCATGTTAATAATTTGCATTGGAGTTAAAGTGATTTTAGACATAGATGTTTTAGCGATAGCAGCATCATTTTGAAAATAAAACTCACGACTCTTTCCACAACAAGATGCAATCATTCGTTTTGTGGAATATTGAAAGCGATCGCCTAAATCTTTATTAAGTTCAACATGGGCAAAACCTTTACTATCATCAATCAGCACAGATTTTAATTCATCTCGCTTTAAAATGGCACCTTCCGAAGCCAGAAATCCAATGACTAACTCCTCAAGGTTTGTTGGACTGCATATAACAGTCGCAAATTCTTCACCATTCACCATAATTGTAAGTGGAAATTCTGTCACATATTGATCTGTTGTATTGAATAATTTTCCATCTTCATATCTAACAATTGGTTGACCTAAAGATACATCTTTGTTCATTATCTAACCCCTTTAATTAGCTTAAACTTTATTTTAAAGCAATTTGCTTAAAATTTTAACATATTTGCTTAAGTTTGAAATTTGATTGATAAAAATTAATAGCGAGCAATCTGTTTGATTTAAATTGAATTCGAGAATATACATACTAGGGCATCAATTAATAAATATCAATCTTATGCAAATTTGACAATTGTTTGAATCAATATATAAACAGGCAACGGTTCTTTTCAAATATAATAGTAAGTGTATAATGAAAATGTAAATATTATTAAAAATGGGGGTTCACTCAATGAAATTGAAACGTTTATTTGCTGTTGTGATTGCAATGCTTTTAGTATTAGCTGGTTGCTCTAATTCTAACGATAATAATGAAAGTAAAAAAGATGACGCAGACAATGGTAAGAAACAAGAGATTCAAGTTGCAGCGGCAGCAAGTTTAACAGATGTAACCAAGAAATTAGCTTCAGAATTTAAAAAAGAGCATAAAAATGCTGATATTAAATTTAACTATGGTGGATCAGGGGCATTAAGAAAACAAATTGAATCAGGCGCACCTGTTGACGTATTTATGTCTGCAAATACTAAAGATGTAGATGCATTAAAAGACAAGAATAAAGCGCATGATACATATAAATATGCGAAAAATAGTCTAGTATTAATTGGTGATAAAGATTCAAATTACACTTCAGTAAAAGACTTAAAAGACAATGATAAATTAGCATTAGGTGAAGTGAAAACTGTACCAGCAGGAAAATATGCGAAACAGTATTTAGATAACAATAACTTATTTAAAGAAGTCGAAAGTAAAATCGTTTATGCTAAAGATGTAAAACAAGTATTAAATTATGTTGAAAAGGGTAATGCGAAACAAGGTTTTGTGTATAAAACTGACTTATATAAACAAAATAAAAAAATTGATACTGTAAAAGTAATTAAAGAAGTAGAACTTAAGAAGCCAATCACATACGAAGCTGGTGCTACATCAGATAGTAAATTAGCAAAAGAGTGGATGGAATTCTTAAAATCAGATAAAGCTAAAGAAATACTAAAAGAATACCACTTTGCAGCATAAGGAGTTGTAATCCATGCCTGACTTAACACCTTTTTGGATATCAATACGAGTTGCTGTAATCAGTACGATTATTGTAACGGTTTTAGGTATTTTTATATCTAAATGGTTGTATCGTCGTAAAGGTTCGTGGGTTAAAGTATTGGAAAGTTTATTGATATTACCTATTGTTTTGCCGCCAACGGTATTAGGTTTTATTCTATTAATCATCTTCTCGCCAAGAGGACCAATCGGTCAATTCTTTGCGAATGTACTACATTTACCTGTAGTGTTCACTTTGACAGGTGCTGTGATAGCATCTGTCATTGTTAGTTTTCCACTAATGTATCAACATACTGTGCAAGGCTTCAGAGGTATAGACACGAAAATGATTAATACAGCTAGAACAATGGGAGCAAGTGAAACGAAAATTTTCCTCAAATTAATTTTACCATTAGCTAAACGCTCTATTTTAGCAGGTATAATGATGAGTTTTGCTCGTGCATTAGGTGAGTTTGGTGCTACATTAATGGTTGCAGGATATATTCCAAATAAAACGAATACACTACCTTTAGAAATATACTTCTTAGTGGAACAAGGTAGAGAAAATGAAGCGTGGTTATGGGTATTAGTGCTAGTCGCATTCTCTATTGTGGTTATATCTACAATTAATTTATTGAATAAAGATAAATATAAGGAGGTCGACTAGATGCTTAAAATCAATGTGAAATATCAATTAAAGAACACTTTAATTCGCATCAATATAGATGATACTGAACCAAAAATTTATGCAGTTCGTGGTCCATCTGGCATTGGTAAAACTACTGTTTTAAATATGATTGCCGGATTACGTAAAGCAGATGAAGCTATTATCGAAGTGAATGGGCAATTACTTACTGATACGGCAAAAAACGTGAATGTTAAAATTCAACAACGACGTATTGGATATCTGTTTCAAGACTACCAATTGTTTCCTAATATGACGGTCTATAAAAATATTACTTTTATGGCTGAACCATCTGAACACATCGATCAATTAATTCAAACTTTAAACATTGATCATTTGATGAAACAATATCCTATGACATTGTCAGGTGGAGAGGCACAACGTGTAGCACTTGCACGTGCACTTAGCACGAAACCAGATTTAATTTTATTAGATGAACCTTTTTCTAGTTTGGATGATACTACAAAAGATGAGAGTATTACATTAGTTAAACGTATTTTCAACGAATGGAAAATACCAATCATATTTGTGACACATTCAAACTATGAAGCAGAACAAATGGCTCATGAAATTATTACAATTGGGTAATCATTTATTTGCCATTAAAGAGTTTAGAACGTATTTAAAATTGTAGAAGTGAATGCTTCTATCAGCATTTTAATGATGTTTTAAACTCTTTTTTAGGGGCAGTTTTTTTGAGAGACATTGACGCGCGTCATATAATGAAAGTAATGATAAAAAGAAAGGATAACTTAATGTGAGTCAAGAACGTTATTCAAGGCAAATTTTATTTAAACAAATAGGTGAAATAGGTCAAAGCAAAATAAATCAAAAATGTGCGTTGATTATTGGTATGGGCGCATTAGGTACACATGTGGCCGAAGGACTTGTTAGAGCAGGCATTGCTAAACTAATCATTGTTGATAGAGATTATATTGAATTTAGTAATTTACAAAGACAAACATTGTTTACTGAAGAAGATGCTTTGAAAATGATGCCTAAAGTGGTTGCAGCTAAAAAGCATTTGCTAGCGTTACGTAGTGATGTTGATATTGATGATTATATTGCCCATGTGGATTATTATTTTTTGGAAACACATGGACAGGACGTTGACGTTATTATTGATGCAACCGATAACTTTGAAACACGACAACTGATTAATGATTTTGCATATAAATATCGTATACCTTGGATTTATGGTGGTGTTGTACAGAGTACATATACAGAAGCTGCATTTATACCTGGTAAAACACCTTGCTTTAACTGTTTGGTACCACAATTGCCAGCATTAAATTTAACATGTGATACAGTAGGGGTCATTCAACCTGCCGTGACGATGGCAACAAGTTTACAATTAAGAGATGCGATGAAAGTATTAACGGAACAACCAATTGACACAAAAATAACTTATGGCGATATTTGGGAAGGTAGTCATTATTCATTTGGTTTCAGTAAAATGCAACGTTCAGACTGTACAACTTGTGGAGATGTACCAAGTTATCCGTATTTAAACAAGAATGAACAACGTTATGCAACATTGTGTGGTAGAGACACTGTACAGTATGAAAATGCATCAATTACACACGACATTCTTGTTCAATTTTTAAAACAACATCAACTAAATTATCGCAGTAATTCGTATATGGTTATGTTTGAATTTAAAGGACACCGCATTGTTGCTTTTAAAGGTGGAAGGTTTTTAATACATGGCATGACACGCACATCAGATGCCACACATCTAATGAATTTATTGTTTGGATAAAAAAAGATAAGACAAAAGGAGTGTAATATTATGGGCGAACATCAAAACGTTAAATTGAATCGTACAGTTAAAGCAGCCGTACTAACGGTATCAGATACTAGAGACTTTGATACAGATAAAGGTGGTCAATGCGTGCGCCAACTATTACAAGCAGATGACGTTGAAGTGAGTGACGCACATTATACAATTGTGAAAGATGAAAAAGTAGCCATCACGACGCAGGTGAAGAAGTGGTTAGAAGAAGATATTGATGTCATCATTACGACTGGTGGAACAGGTATTGCACAACGTGATGTGACGATTGAAGCAGTAAAACCACTTTTAACTAAAGAGATAGAAGGCTTTGGGGAATTGTTTAGATATTTGAGTTATGTTGAAGATGTTGGCACGCGTGCATTATTGTCTCGTGCTGTAGCAGGTACAGTTAATAATAAATTGATATTTTCGATTCCAGGATCAACAGGCGCAGTTAAATTAGCATTAGAAAAGCTCATTAAACCAGAATTAAATCATCTGATTCATGAGCTTACAAAATAATTTATTGATTTGATTGGCGTTGAAAATCTCCAGATTTACCGCCAGACTTGCTTTCAAGGTAGGTTTCGCCAATAATCATACCTTTATCAACTGCTTTCGTCATGTCGTAAATGGTTAAAGCCGTTGCTGATGCAGCGGTTAAAGCTTCCATTTCAACACCGGTTTTGCCAGTTGTAGAGACAGTTGTTTGAATGTTTAAAGTATAAAGGGGTGCATTTGTTTCATCCCAGCTGAAGTGAACATCTATGCCAGTCAATGGTAATGGATGGCACATCGGAATAATTGTTGATGTATTTTTGGCAGCCATAATACCAGCGATTTGAGCAGTGTTCAATACATTGCCTTTGGTATTGGTGTTATTAGAAATCTGCTTAAAAATAGTTTCATTTACAGTAATGCTTGAATGAGCGACAGCAGTTCTTTTTGTAATTTGTTTGTCTGATACATCGACCATTTTGGCGTGGCCTTGTTGATTAATATGAGTAAACTCAGTCATTTTACCCCTCCTAGTGCATCTAGTATATCATGAAAAAATAAAAGTTTTGGAGATGATTTTTAATGGTAGTAGAAAAAAGAAACCCAATCCCAGTTAAAGAAGCAATTCAACGTATCGTTAATCAGCAGAGTTCAATGCCGGCAATTACGGTAGCACTTGAAAAAAGTCTAAATCATATCTTAGCAGAAGATATTGTAGCTACTTATGATATACCAAGGTTTGATAAATCACCTTATGATGGTTTTGCAATTCGCAGTGTTGATTCACAAGGGGCAAGTGGTCAGAATCGCATTGAGTTTAAAGTGATTGATCATATTGGTGCAGGTTCAGTTTCTGATAAATTAGTTAGGGATCACGAAGCGGTGCGTATTATGACTGGAGCACAAATACCTAATGGCGCAGATGCTGTTGTTATGTTTGAACAAACGATTGAACTAGAAGATACATTTACAATTCGTAAACCATTTTCAAAAAATGAAAATATATCTTTAAAAGGTGAAGAAACAACGACAGGCGATGTTGTTCTAAAAAAAGGACAAGTAATTAATCCAGGGGCTATAGCGGTCCTTGCAACATATGGCTATGCAGAGGTTAAAGTTATTAAGCAACCGAGTGTCGCTGTTATTGCAACAGGAAGCGAATTATTAGATGTTAATGATGTATTAGAAGATGGAAAAATTCGTAACTCTAATGGCCCAATGATTCGTGCCTTAGCAGAAAAATTAGGTCTTGAAGTTGGTATTTACAAAACACAACAAGATGATTTAGATAGTGGCATACAAGTCGTTAAAGAAGCTATGGAAAAACATGATATCGTTATTACAACGGGAGGAGTTTCTGTTGGAGATTTTGACTATTTACCTGAGATTTATAAGGCTGTAAAGGCGGAAGTGTTATTTAATAAAGTAGCAATGCGTCCTGGTAGCGTAACAACGGTTGCATTTGCAGATGGAAAGTATTTGTTTGGATTATCTGGAAATCCATCAGCTTGTTTTACAGGATTTGAACTATTTGTGAAACCAGCTGTTAAACATATGTGTGGCGCACTAGAAGTCTTCCCGCAAATAATTAAAGCAACATTAATGGAAGATTTTACCAAGGCAAACCCATTCACACGATTTATACGTGCTAAAGCAACGTTAACAAGTGCTGGAGCTACTGTAGTACCTTCAGGATTCAATAAATCAGGTGCGGTTGTAGCGATTGCACATGCTAACTGTATGGTCATGTTACCAGGAGGGTCACGTGGTTTTAAAGCGGGGCATACAGTAGATATTATATTGACTGAATCTGACGCTGCTGAAGAGGAACTTCTTTTATGATTTTACAAATTGTAGGTTACAAAAAGTCTGGTAAGACAACATTGATGAGGCATATTGTCTCTTTCTTAAAGTTACATGGTTATACAGTTGCTACTATTAAACATCATGGGCATGCTAAGGAAGATATTCAATTACAGGATTCAGACGTCGATCACATGAAGCATTTTGAAGCGGGGGCAGATCAAAGTATTGTACAAGGTTTTCAATATCAGCAAACTGTAACACGTGTAGATAATCAAAATCTTACTCAAATTATTGAGAAATCTGTTACAATTGACACCAATATCGTATTAGTTGAAGGCTTTAAAAATGCTGATTTTGAAAAAGTCGTAGTCTATCGAGATGAAGAAGAGTTGCAAGTATTACAACAATTGTCGAATGTTTGTTATAGCATTAATGTAAGGGAGCATGAAGATTTTACAGCATTTGAGCAATGGTTATTAAATAAAATTAAAAATGATTGTGATACACAATTAACATAGAGGATTGAAATGAATGAAACAATTTGAAATCGTGATAGAACCGATACAAACAGAACAATATCGTGAATTCACTATAAATGAATATCAAGGTGCAGTAGTTGTTTTTACCGGTCATGTTCGCGAATGGACTAAAGGCGTCAAAACGGAATATTTAGAATATGAAGCGTATATTCCAATGGCTGAAAAGAAATTGGCACAAATTGGAGATGAAATAAATGAAAAATGGCCTGGAACGATAACGAGTATTGTTCATAGAATAGGGCCATTACAAATTTCAGATATCGCTGTATTAATTGCAGTTTCTTCACCGCATCGTAAAGATGCCTATCGAGCAAATGAATATGCAATTGAGCGTATAAAAGAAATTGTTCCGATTTGGAAAAAAGAAATTTGGGAAGATGGTTCAAAATGGCAAGGGCATCAAAAAGGGAATTATGAAGAAGCGAAGAGGGAGGAATAAGAGAGATGAAGGTACTTTACTTCGCAGAAATTAAAGATATATTACAAAAAGCACAGGAAGATATTGTGCTTGAACAAGCATTGACTGTACAACAATTTGAAGATTTATTGTTTGAACGTTATCCGCAAATCAATAATAAAAAGTTTCAAGTTGCTGTAAATGAGGAATTTGTACAAAAATCAGATTTCATTCAACCTAATGATACTGTTGCATTAATTCCACCGGTTAGTGGAGGTTAAGGGAGCATGAAAGCAATAATTCTTGCAGGTGGTCATTCAGTGCGATTTGGTAAGCCCAAAGCTTTTGCGGAAGTGAACGGTGAGACCTTTTATAGTAGAGTAATTAAGACATTAGAATCAACAAATATGTTCAATGAAATTATTATTAGTACAAATGCGCAATTGGCAACGCAATTTAAATATCCAAATGTTGTTATAGATGATGAGAATCATAATGATAAAGGTCCATTAGCAGGAATTTATACAATCATGAAGCAACATCCTGAAGAAGAATTGTTTTTTGTCGTTTCTGTTGATACACCAATGATTACTGGTAAAGCTGTAAGCACGTTGTATCAGTTTTTAGTTTCTCATCTTATTGAAAATCATTTAGATGTCGCAGCTTTTAAAGAAGATGGACGTTTTATTCCAACAATTGCATTTTATAGTCCGAATGCATTAGGCGCTATAACTAAAGCACTACATTCTGATAATTACAGTTTTAAAAATGTATATCATGAATTATCAACGGATTATTTGGATGTCAGGGATGTAGATGCGCCCTCATATTGGTACAAAAATATAAATTATCAGCATGATTTGGACGCTTTAATTCAAAAATTGTAAGCTGTTAGGAGGTCCACAAATGGTAGAACAAATAAAAGATAAACTAGGACGTCCCATCCGTGACTTACGGTTATCTGTGACAGATCGGTGTAACTTTAGGTGTGATTATTGCATGCCTAAAGAGGTATTTGGAGATGATTTCGTATTTTTACCTAAAAATGAACTGTTAACGTTTGATGAAATGGCTAGAATCGCTAAGGTATATGCAGAATTAGGTGTAAAAAAAATACGCATTACAGGTGGAGAACCATTGATGCGACGCGATTTAGATGTACTTATAGCTAAATTAAATCAAATCGATGGTATTGAAGATATTGGTTTGACTACAAATGGTTTGTTATTAAAAAAGCATGGACAAAAGTTATATGATGCTGGGCTACGCAGAATTAATGTCAGTTTGGATGCTATTGATGATACGCTATTTCAATCAATCAATAATCGTAATATTAAAGCGACTACGATTTTAGAACAAATTGATTACGCGACGTCTATTGGTTTGAATGTAAAAGTAAATGTTGTTATACAAAAAGGTATTAACGATGATCAAATCATACCAATGCTTGAATATTTTAAAGATAAACATATAGAGATTCGATTTATAGAATTTATGGATGTTGGTAATGATAATGGATGGGATTTCAGTAAAGTTGTAACTAAAGATGAAATGCTTACAATGATAGAGCAGCACTTTGAAATCGATCCTGTAGAACCAAAATATTTTGGGGAAGTAGCAAAATATTATCGCCATAAGGATAATGGTGTTCAATTTGGTTTGATTACAAGTGTTTCACAATCATTTTGTTCTACATGTACACGCGCAAGGCTGTCATCAGATGGGAAGTTTTACGGATGTTTATTTGCAACTGTCGATGGATTTAACGTTAAAGCGTTTATTCGTTCTGGCGTGACCGACGAAGAATTAAAAGAACAATTTAAAGCTTTATGGCAAATAAGAGATGATCGATATTCAGATGAGAGAACTGCTCAAACAGTTGCCAATAGTCAACGTAAAAAGATAAACATGAATTATATTGGTGGTTAATGTGTAGGGACCACTACATATTAAATCATTAGAGATGTTTTAATATTTCTGTCTTACTCCCTAAAATACAATATTATTTATTAAAGTAAAAACGGTCATATCTATGCCAGATTTAATAGAAATGATCGTTTTTAAAGTTTTTACAAGTTGGCGGGGCCCCAACACAGAAGCTGACAAAAAGTCAGCATACAATAATGTGCAAGTTGGCGGGGCCCCAACATAGAAGGTGACGAAAAGTCAGCTTACAATAATGTGCAAGTTGGGGATCAACGAAATAAATTTTGTGAAAATGTTATTTCTGTCCCACTCCCAAAAATCACTACATAATAAATCTTTAAGGGCTCTTTAACATTGATGTCACACTCCAAGTCATTGAGTTGTAATATATCTTTTTTAGGTATAAATGTTGTCGAATAAACAACAAGTTGTCCAAAAGATATAAATCTAAACAAGATATAGCCAGCAATTTAATATTTGTAATAGATAAAATGCTAAGTTTGATATATAATAAATTTAAGTAATTGTATAATAATATGAATTACAAACATCTAAGAAGAAACATAGGAGGCATCATATTATGAGTAATAAAGTTCAACGTTTTATAGAAGCAGAAAGGGAGTTAAGTCAGTTAAAGCACTGGTTAAAAACAACACATAAGATTTCAATTGAAGAATTTGTAGTACTTTTTAAAGTGTATGAAGCTGAAAAGATTAGCGGTAAAGAATTGAGAGATACATTACATTTTGAAATGCTATGGGATACAAGTAAAATCGATGTGATTATCCGTAAAATCTATAAAAAAGAGCTTATTTCTAAATTGCGTTCTGAAACGGATGAAAGACAAGTATTCTATTTCTATAGTACTTCTCAAAAGAAATTGTTAGATAAAATTACTAAAGAAATAGAAGTGTTAAGCGTTACAAACTAAAAACTTAAAAAGCATGCCAATCAGTACATCATAATTGCGTCTTGGGGACAGACAAATGATGAATAGAGATTGGCATGCTTTTTATTTTTGAATATAAATATTTAGTTCATGGCATTTCTAGTTACATGACGTCCATGAATTAAGAAGTAAACAAGCATAGTAATGATTGCTAAAGCGGCCATAAAGCCGAAGATTTCACTATATGAAAACATATGAGTAAATAACCCAAGGAATGATGGACCGAAGCCGACACCTGCATCTAGACCAACGTAAAAAGTAGATGTCGCGATACCATATTTAATCGGAGGTGAGACTTTTATCGCAATAGATTGCATTGCAGATGATAAATTTCCATACCCTAAACCTAGGCAAGCACCAGCAAGTAATATTAACCAGCTTTGATAGCTTGAAATTAAGCATACAAATGAAAGGAAAAGCATGATAAATGCTGGGTAGACAATAATATTTTCATTTTTATCATCCATCAATCTACCAGCAATAGGTCTAGTAATTAACGATGCTATAGCATAGCAAATAAAGAAATAGCTTGCTGCAGTTACTAGGTGTCGCTCTAAAGCAAATGCTTGTAAATAAGTTAGGATGGACGCATAGGTAACGCCAATTAAAAGCATAATTACAGCAACAGGAATGGCCTCTTTTGCAATAAATTGATGAATACTAAATCTTGGTTTATCAATGACTTTAGTTTCAGTTTTGTTATTTGTTACTTCGAAATCAACTTTTATAAATAATGAGATAATGAGTCCGAGTATGCCTAATATGACACAAATAATAAACAGTAAATCAATTGCGTATTTTGTAATAAGTAACATGCCTAGAAATGGGCCAATCGCTGTACCTAATACTAAACTTAAAGAAAATAAACTGATGCCTTCACTTTTTCTATTAACAGGGGTAACGTATGCCGCAATAGTACCTGTTGCAGTTGTCACAACTGCAGTTGCGATACCGTTTATGAGACGTACAAAGATTAAAAAAGCTAAAGATCCATCAATAAAATAAAGTAATTGCGTGATAATTAAAGCAATTAAACCAATAAATAATAATCGTTTAGGTCCGATTTGATTTACAAATTTACCTGTAGCAAATCGACCAATTAAAGACCCGACAATAAATAGTCCTACAACTAATCCGGCTAATGAATCGGAAGCGTCGAAAGCTTGCTTACTATAGCCAGCAATAACTACAAGTAACAAATACATGCATAGGTATACGATAAAGTTGACAAAAAAGTTGATTGTAAAACTTTTGGTGAAAATAGGTGATTTATTTAATGAGCCTTGATTAGTCATTGTGTGCCTCCTTTAATAATATTTCATGAATTTGATTCATCACATTTATGGTTTCTTGCATTTGATCTTGCGAAATGTTTGTTTTGGCAACTACTGCTTGTTGGAGCTTTTGTACATCAAGACAAACAATCTCATATAATTCATGCCCTTTAGGTGTTAAAGTTAAAAACTTTTGTCGTTTATCCTCTAAACTGTTTTCTACTGTTATAAGGTCATTTTCTATTAGAGCTTTTAAAGTTTTTCTTGCAGTAGGCTTTTCAATTGCACGTCTATGTGAAATTTCAATGAGAGTAGTGGGCTGATGTTTAGCGATATCGCGTAAGATTAACCATTGGCCATAATATATATTGTGTTTTTCTAAAATCGGCTCGGCTAATTTTAAATAGGGGCGATATATTGTTATAAAACTATTGAAAAATTCTTGTGATAGCATAGTGACATCTCCTAAGAAAAAATAGTTAGCTTAGCTAACCTTTTTACAACAATAGTAATTATAAAACGGGAGCAATTAGAAATCAATATATAATTATTAAGAGCAAAAATAATTATACTTTGTTAAAATAAGCGTAATTACATGTAAATAGGGGGATACTAATGATATTGAAATTTGATCACATCATTCATTATATAGATCAGTTAGATCGGTTTAGTTTTCCAGGAGATGTTATAAAATTACATTCAGGTGGGTATCATCATAAATATGGAACATTCAATAAATTAGGTTATATCAATGAAAATTATATTGAGCTACTAGATGTAGAAAATAATGAAAAGTTGAAAAAGATGGCAAAAACGATAGAAGGTGGAGTCGCTTTCGCTACTCAAATTGTTCAAGAGAAGTATGAGCAAGGCTTTAAAAATATTTGTTTGCGTACAAATGATATTGAGGCAGTTAAAAATAAACTACAAAGTGAGCGGGTTGAAGTAGTAGGTCCGATTCAAATGGAAAGAGATACACATAAAGATGGTAAGGTAAAGTGGCAATTGCTTTATATAATGAATCAGGATGATGATGAAATTAAGCCACCATTTTTTATTCAATGGGAAGAAAGTGATTCCATGCGTACTAAAAAATTGCAAAAATATTTTCAAAAACAATTTGCAATTGAAACTGTTATTGTGAAAAGTAAAAACCAATCACAAACAGTATCGAATTGGTTGAAATGGTTTGATATGGACATTGTAGAAGAGAATGACCATTACACAGATTTGATTTTAAAAAATGATGATATTTATTTTAGAATTGAAGATGGTAAAGTTTCAAAATATCATTCGGTTATCATAAAAGACGCACAAGCAACTTCACCATATTCAATTTTTATCAGAGGTGCTATTTATCGCTTTGAACCATTAGTATAAATATACGTAAGTGCTATGAGCGAGAATGCCCATATGAATAATGGCAAGCACAATGGAAAGAATTGTTAATATATTATTTAATCGTGATGACTTAATTAAAATGAAAAAGATTGATAATATAAATGTGAAAAAGATAAGTATAACCCGTAAACTAAAGTAATTCACGGTGAGAGGTTGACTCAATGTCATAATGATTGCAACGATGTTCATAATTATAAATAGACTTAAAATAATTGTTCTCATATCAAACACCTCATTGTTAGATTATTGACATTATAACAGGGGTAATTGTATATGAACATTAATGTGGTTGCTTGAGGAAAAATTTATTCATTGAAGTCAAGTTGGTTCATTTTAGAAATGAATATCGTGTTAGATGATGAAAGTATATTGAAGTATAGGTAACTAGTTGAAAAGTATTAATTGTACGATAACATTAAATTTAACACGAAACATAGATATAAAATGATTCACAATTAAAATGGGTAAATTTGAACTTGCTAAACTATTAATTGGAGCATGGACATTTCAAAAATAAGAGTTCAAATCTTACACAAGCTCTGAATCGACACTATAAGATACAGACTGTATAATTAAAGGTATTGTTAAATAGAAGGAGATATCATAAATCATGGAAAAGATGCATATCACTAATCAGGAACATGACGCATTTGTTAAATCTCACCCAAATGGAGATTTATTACAATTAACGAAATGGGCAGAAACAAAGAAATTAACTGGATGGTACGCGCGAAGAATCGCTGTAGGTCGTGACGGTGAAGTTCAGGGTGTTGCGCAGTTACTTTTTAAAAAAGTACCTAAATTACCTTATACGCTATGTTATATTTCGCGTGGTTTTGTTGTTGATTATAGTAATAAAGAAGCGTTAAATGCATTGTTAGACAGTGCAAAAGAAATTGCTAAAGCTGAGAAAGCGTATGCAATTAAAATCGATCCTGATGTTGAAGTTGATAAAGGTACAGATGCTTTGCAAAATTTGAAAGCGCTTGGTTTTAAACATAAAGGATTTAAAGAAGGTTTATCAAAAGACTACATCCAACCACGTATGACTATGATTACACCAATTGATAAAAATGATGATGAGTTATTAAATAGTTTTGAACGCCGAAATCGTTCAAAAGTGCGCTTGGCTTTAAAGCGAGGTACGACAGTAGAACGATCTGATAGAGAAGGTTTAAAAACATTTGCTGAGTTAATGAAAATCACTGGGGAACGCGATGGCTTCTTAACGCGTGATATTAGTTACTTTGAAAATATTTATGATGCGTTGCATGAAGATGGAGATGCTGAACTATTTTTAGTAAAGTTGGATCCAAAAGAAAATATAGCGAAAGTAAATCAAGAATTGAATGAACTTCATGCCGAAATTGCTAAATGGCAGCAGAAGATGAAAACATCTGAAAAGCAAGCTAAAAAAGCGCAAAATATGATTAATGATGCGCAAAATAAAATTGCTAAAAATGAAGATTTAAAACGAGACCTAGAAGCTTTAGAAAAGGAACATCCTGAAGGTATTTATCTTTCTGGTGCACTATTAATGTTTGCTGGCTCAAAATCATATTACTTATATGGTGCGTCTTCTAATGAATTTAGAGATTTTTTACCAAATCATCATATGCAGTATACGATGATGAAGTATGCACGTGAACATGGTGCAACAACTTACGATTTCGGTGGTACAGATAATGATCCAGATAAAGACTCAGAACATTATGGATTATGGGCATTTAAAAAAGTGTGGGGAACATACTTAAGTGAAAAGATTGGTGAATTTGATTATGTATTGAATCAGCCATTGTACCAATTAATTGAGCAAGTTAAACCGCGTTTAACAAAAGCTAAAATTAAAATATCTCGTAAATTAAAACGAAAATAGATTAACGACTGAAATCTGAACGCTCATAAGACTGTCATTTGCGTTCAGATTTTTTTACACAATATAGAATGGTTGAGTAAAATATTTTTGAATATAGTGAAAGAGGGGGAAGTACTGTGATAAAAAAGCTATTACAATTTTCTTTAGGGAATAAGTTTGCTATCTTTTTAATGGTTGTTTTAGTTGTCTTGGGCGGTGTATATGCGAGTGCTAAATTGAAATTAGAATTACTACCAAATGTACAAAATCCAGTTATTTCAGTTACAACAACAATGCCGGGTGCAACGCCACAAAGTACCCAAGATGAAATAAGTAGTAAAATTGACAATCAAGTAAGATCATTGGCATATGTGAAAAATGTTAAAACGCAATCCATACAGAATGCTTCAATTGTAACAGTTGAATATGAAAATAATACAGATATGGATAAAGCAGAAGAACAGCTTAAAAAAGAAATCGATAAAATTAAATTTAAAGATGAAGTTGGTCAACCAGAATTAAGACGTAATTCGATGGACGCTTTTCCGGTTTTAGCATATTCATTTTCAAATAAAGAGAATGACTTGAAAAAAGTAACGAAAGTACTGAATGAACAATTAATACCAAAATTACAAACGGTAGATGGTGTGCAAAATGCGCAATTAAATGGGCAGACGAACCGTGAAATCACCCTTAAATTTAAGCAAAATGAACTTGAAAAATATGGGTTGACTGCTGATGATGTAGAAAACTATCTAAAAACGGCAACAAGAACAACACCACTTGGATTGTTCCAATTTGGTGATAAAGATAAATCAATTGTTGTTGATGGTCAATATCAATCTGTTGATGCTTTTAAAAACATAAATATTCCATTAACGTTTGCAGGAGGACAAGGGCAATCTCAATCCCAAAGTGACAATAAACAAAATTCAGCCATGTCAGACGTTAATCAGGCATCACCACAGCAAAATTCAAAAGCGTCAGCACCAAATAATATAAGTGGTATGCCGACAGCGAAACTAGGAGATTTAGCTGATATTACAGTTGGTGATGTGCGTACTTCTATTTCTAAAACGAATGGAAAGGATGCGGTTAATCTACAAATAACTAAAGCTCAAGATGCCAATACAGTTCAAGTAGCCAAAGATGTACAACGTAAAATTGATACATTCGTTGATGAAAATAAAGATTTTAATGTCACAAAAACAATGGATACTGCAAAGCCTGTTGAGAAATCACTTTATACGATGGTTGAAAAAGCATCATTAGGTACAATCGTGGCAATTATAGTTATTTTGCTGTTTTTAAGAAACATTCGTACGACGGCAATTTCTATTATATCCATTCCGTTATCACTTCTTATGGCGCTTATTGCTCTGAAATTGAGTGATGTTTCATTGAATATACTAACGTTAGGTGCATTAACAGTAGCGATTGGACGTGTGATAGACGATTCGATTGTAGTTGTTGAAAATATTTATCGACGCTTAACAGATTCAGAAGAACAATTAAAAGGTGAAAATTTAATTATCAGTGCGACAACTGAAGTATTTAAACCAATAATGTCATCGACACTAGTTACAATTATCGTCTTCTTACCACTTGTGTTTGTATCAGGTTCAGTAGGCGAAATGTTTAGACCTTTTGCATTGGCTATTGCATTTAGTTTATTAGCATCGTTATTAGTGTCAATTACACTCGTTCCAGCTTTGGCAGCAACACTATTTAAAAAAGGCGTTAAACGTCGTAATAAACAACATCAAGAAGGATTAGGTGTTGTTAGTACAACTTATAAAAAAGTATTGCATTGGTCACTAAATCATAAGTGGATTGTAATTATATTAAGTACTTTAATTTTGGTTGTAACTATTGTATTTGGAGGACCGAGACTAGGCACTAGCTTTATTTCAGCAGGTGACGATAAATTTTTAGCTATTACTTATACACCGAAGCCTGGTGAAACGGAGCAAGCAGTGTTGAATCATGCGAAAGATGTTGAAAAATATTTAAAACAGAAAAAGCATGTAAAAACAATTCAATACTCAGTTGGTGGTAGTAGTCCAGTAGATCCAACGGGTAGTACAAATAGTATGGCAATCATGGTTGAATATGATAATGACACGCCTAATTTTGATGTAGAAGCGGATAAGGTTATTAAACATGCAGATGGCTTTAAACATCCTGGAGAGTGGAAAAATCAAGATTTAGGAACAGGTGCAGGTAATAAATCTGTAGAGGTTACTGTAAAAGGTCCATCAATGGATGCCATAAAATCAACTGTAAAAGATATTGAACAGAAAATGAAACAGGTTAAAGGACTAGCCAATGTCAAATCTGATTTATCGCAAACATATGACCAGTATGAAATTAAAGTTGATCAAAATAAAGCGGCAGAAAATGGTATTTCTGCAAGTCAACTTGCAATGCACTTGAATGAAAACTTACCAGAAAAAACAGTTACGACTGTTAAAGAAAATGGTAAAACTGTTGATGTTATAGTCAAACAAAATAAGCAAACAGACTGGTCAGAAGATAAGTTGAATAATATAACTTTGAAAAAGCCGACTGGTGGTACGATTAAATTGGGAAATATCGCTACGTTAGTTAAAACAACGACACCAAGTAAATTGACGCAAGAACAAGGAGATTATGCAACGACGGTATCTGCTAAAGTAACAAATAAAGATGTGGGTGGCACAACACGACAAGTGATGTCTAAAATAAATAATTTGGACAAACCGAATAATGTAAAGGTTAATATCGGTGGTGCATCAGATGATATTAACAATGCAATGACACAATTAGCCTTTGCAATGTTAGCTGCGATCATTATCGTATATTTAATCCTAGTTATTACATTTAAAGGTGGCTTAGCACCATTTACAATTCTATTCTCTTTACCATTTACAGTTATCGGTGTAATTATTGCACTATTAATCACAGGAGAAACAATATCAGTACCAAGTTTAATTGGTATGCTAATGTTAATTGGAATCGTAGTAACAAATGCCATTGTGTTAATAGACCGTGTCATTAATAATGAGCAGCAGGGCATGGAGATGAAAGAAGCATTAATCGAAGCAGGCGGTACTAGAATTAGACCGATATTAATGACGGCGATTGCAACAATCGGTGCATTAGTTCCTTTGTTATTTGGTCAAGATAGCTCGATTCTTATTTCGAAAGGATTAGCTGCTACAGTTATTGGTGGTTTAATTTCATCAACTTTATTAACACTTGTAGTTGTACCAGTAATATATGAAATTCTCTTTACTTTGAAAAAACGATTCACTAAACGATAGATAATATAAAAGCCATAAAAGGCTGGGACATAAATCCCTAAAAAACAGCAGT
>NZ_KV839075.1:0-227 GCF_001838845.1 Staphylococcus sp. HMSC36A10 | reverse complement strand
ATATCTTTTAAAACCTATTCTTTTGTTATTAGGACATATAAATTCATCATTAAGTTCGTCATATTTCCAATTTTGAGTGTTAAAAATGTCACTTTTAAACTTTCTAGTTTTATCTTTAATAAACATGCCATACGTAATAAGTGGCGTTTTATTAAAATCATCTATAATAGCCATATAGTTTTGCTCACTACCATAACCTGCATCAGCTACAATATACTCTGGTAAAT
>NZ_KV839074.1:0-5827 GCF_001838845.1 Staphylococcus sp. HMSC36A10 | reverse complement strand
TTGGTAAAGAAACGCAAGTGTATCGTTATTTCGGTCAAGAACGTAACAATACCACTTACAACTTAGCACGCATGAACATGTTATTACATGATGTACGTTATGAAAATTTCGATATCCGTAATGATGACACGTTGGAAAATCCAGCCTTTTTAGGACATACATTTGATGCGGTTATTGCGAACCCACCATACAGTGCGAAATGGACAGCAGATTCAAAATTTGAAAATGACGAACGATTCAGCGGATACGGCAAACTTGCGCCAAAGTCCAAAGCAGACTTTGCCTTTATTCAACACATGGTACATTACTTAGACGATGAAGGTACCATGGCCGTTGTACTCCCACATGGTGTCTTATTCCGTGGTGCTGCAGAAGGTGTCATTCGTCGTTATTTAATTGAAGAAAAGAACTACTTAGAAGCCGTGATTGGCTTACCAGCCAATATTTTCTATGGGACAAGTATTCCAACATGTATTTTAGTATTTAAAAAATGTCGCCAACAAGAAGACTATGTATTATTTATCGATGCATCCAATGATTTTGAAAAAGGAAAAAATCAAAACCATTTAACCGATGCCCAAGTCGAACGCATTATTAACACATATAAGCGTAAGGAAACAATTGATAAATATAGCTACAGTGCGACATTACAAGAGATCGCCGATAACGATTACAACTTAAACATACCGAGATATGTCGATACATTCGAAGAAGAAGCACCAATAGATTTAGATCAAGTCCAACAAGATTTGAAAAATATCGACAAAGAAATCGCAGAAGTTGAACAAGAAATCAATGCATACCTGAAAGAACTTGGGGTGTTGAAAGATGAGTAATACACAAAAGAAAAATGTGCCAGAGTTGAGGTTCCCAGGGTTTGAAGGCGAATGGGAAGAGAAGAAGTTAGGGGACCTTACTACCAAAATAGGTAGTGGAAAGACTCCCAAAGGTGGAAGTGAAAACTATACAAACAAAGGCATACCATTTTTAAGGAGTCAAAATATTAGAAATGGTAAATTAAATCTTAATGACTTAGTTTATATTAGTAAAGATATAGATGATGAGATGAAAAATAGTAGAACGTACTATGGTGATGTTCTTTTAAATATTACAGGAGCATCAATAGGTAGAACAGCCATTAATTCGATAGTTGAAATACATGCTAATTTAAATCAACATGTATGTATTATTAGATTGAAAAAAGAGTATTATTATAATTTTTTTGGACAGTATCTATTATCAAGAAAAGGTAAAAGGAAAATTTTCCTTGCACAAAGTGGAGGTAGTCGAGAAGGACTAAACTTCAAAGAAATTGCTAATTTAAAAATCTTCACCCCAACTATATTTGAAGAGCAGCAAAAAATAGGCAAGTTCTTCAGCAAACTCGACCGGCAAATTGAATTAGAAGAACAAAAACTTGAATTACTTCAGCAACAGAAAAAAGGCTATATGCAGAAAATCTTCTCGCAAGAATTGCGATTCAAAGATGAGGAAGGTAAAGATTATCTAGATTGGAAATCAAAATCAATTCAAGAAATATTTGAGAATAAGGGTGGCACTGCTCTAGAAACAGAATTTAATTTTGACGGTAATTATAAAGTTATAAGTATAGGAAGTTATTCTATAAATAGCACTTATAATGATCAAAATATAAGAGTCAATAAAAATAAAAAAACTGAAAAATATATTTTATCAAAAGGCGACTTAGCAATGGTATTAAATGATAAAACAAAAGATGGGAAAATTATAGGTAGAAGTATATTTATAGATAAAGATAATCAATATATTTATAATCAAAGAACTGAAAGATTAATACCATTTGCTGAAAATGATAATAAATTTTTATGGTTCTTAATGAATACAGATTTAATTAGAAATAAAATAAAAGGTATGATGCAAGGAGCAACCCAAGTTTATATAAATTATTCATCTATTAAATTGATATCTATACAATTGCCACTTCTTGAAGAACAACAGAAAATAAGAGGGTTTCTAGAAGTTTTATCTGGAATAACTACTAAACAATTGCACAAGATAGACCAATTAAAAGAGAGGAAAAAGGCGTTTTTACAGAAAATGTTTATTTGATTTGTCGCTGCAATATAGTTTTTATTATTTGTTTATTTCAGATGTTTCACCATCATATTGCGTAACTTTTACAAATAAGAAATAAAGTTCAATGAAATCAAAAACGAACATTAAATTTAGGCACTGTGATAGCACAGTGTCTTTTTTGTGTCGAAATTGTGTACAGAATAAGTAGTTAAATAAAGATTAAGTTGAGATAAAGTGTTATTCGTAAATAAAAGAGAGTAGATCGATAGGAATTGAATGATATTAGTTAACTATTTATTAAATTACTTAATAATGATTAATTTTTAGTTAAAGTAAGTTTAATGTGAAGCACGACCATTGCTCATTATAATGAATGAGGATTGTTCGTATTGCGTAATAGAATAAATCAAATAGACTAAAAATTGGGAGCATAGAATTATGAAATTAAAAAATATTGCTAAAGCAAGTTTAGCACTAGGGATTTTAACAACAGGGATGATTACAACTACTGCTCAGCCAGTAAAAGCAATTGAGCAAAGCAGATTATCAGTTACTTCAAAAGATACACAAGAATTAAAAAAATACTACAGTGGAACAGGATATAATTTTCTAAATGTGAGTGGTTATAGAGAAGGTAATAAAATGAACATTATTGATGGACCACAACTTAATGTAGTTACTTTACTTGGCACAGACAAAGAAAGGTTTAAGGACGATGAAGATTATGAAGGACTTGATGTATTTGTTGTAAGAGAAGGGTCAGGTAAACACGCAGATAATATATCAATTGGTGGAATTACAAAAACAAATAAGAATCAATATAAAGACCCTGTACAAAACGTTAATTTATTGACTTCTAAGAGTAACGGTCAAAATACTGCTTCTGTGACTTCAGAATACTATAGCATCAATAAAGAAGAAATTTCATTAAAAGAACTTGATTTCAAACTAAGAAAGCAATTAATTGATAAACATGATCTTTATAAGACAGAGCCTAAAGACAGCAAAATTAAAGTTTCTATGAAAAATGGCGGCTACTATACGTTTGAATTAAATAAAAAATTACAGCCTCATCGCATGGGTGATACGATTGATAGTAGAAATATAAAGAAAATTGAAGTGAATTTATAATAATATTCGAGGGAGTATATCATGAGAGAAAATTTTAAATTACGTAAAATGAAAGTCGGTTTAGTATCAGTTGCAATTACTATGTTATATATCATGACAAATGGCGAAGCAGAAGCATCTGAAGGTAGCCAAACTGTTAAGAACCCAAAGGTGAATGCAACTGAAGAAATCAAAGTTGGATCACAACCAGTTCAAAATAATCAAGAAGTAAGTTCGGAACAAACAAAAAAGAATTTTGTTAATTTAGACCCCATTAAACCTGGTGCTCAAAAGGTAACAGGGACTACTTTACCCAGCCATATTATTCTAATGAATATAGATGGTAAAAGTGCTGATTCAGTAGATGGAGGAAATAGTGATTTAGTATTTGCTGATGAAAACGGAAGATTCGAGTATCCACTACACAATAGAAAAATTGTTCATAATCAAGAAATTGAGGTTTCGTCATCCAGTCCTGATTTAGGTGATGATGAAGAAGATGAAGAAGTAGAAGAAGATTCAACTGAAAAAGCTGGTACTGAGGAAGAAAACACAGATGCTAAAGCTACATACACAACACCACGATATGAAAAAGCGTATGAAATACCGAAAGAACAACTAAAAGAAAAAGATGGACATCACCAAGTTTTCATCGAACCTATTACTGAAGGTTCAGGTATTATTAAAGGTCATACGTCTGTAAAAGGTAAAGTTGCTCTATCTATTAATAATAAATTTATTAATTTTGAAGAAAGAGCTAAAGATGGAATTAGTAAAGAAGATACTAAAGCTAGTTCCGATGGTGTTTGGATGCCTATTAATGAAAAAGGATATTTTGATTTTGATTTCAAAAAAAATCCTTTTGATAACTTAGAGTTAAAGAAAAATGATGAAATCTCATTAACATTTGCACCTGATGATGAAGATGAAGCATTGAAGTCATTAATTTTCAAAACTAAAGTAACGAGTTTAGAAGATATTGATAAAGCAGAAACTAAATATGACCATACTAAAGTGGAAAAAGTAAAAGTATTGAAAGATGTTAAAGAAGATTTACATGTAGATGAAATTTATGGAAGTTTGTACCATACAGAACAAGGTAAAGGTATTCTCGATAAACAGGGAACTAAAGAAATTACAGGTAAGACTAAATTCGCGAATGCAGTAGTGAAAGTATATTCTGACTTAGGTGATGCGCAACTGTTTCCTGATATTCAAGTAGATGAAAATGGTAAATTTAGCTTTGATGCTGAAAAAGCTGGTTTCAGATTACAAAATGGAGAAACATTGAATTTTGCAGTAGTTAAACCTATTACTGGTGAGCTATTACATCAAGGATTCGTTTCTAAGTATATCGATGTTTATGAATCTCCGGAAGAAAAGAAAGAACGTGAATTTGAAGAGAAACTTGAAAACACGCCTGCATATCATAAATTACATGGTGATAAAATTGTCGGCTATGATGTTCAAGGTAATCCATCAACTTGGTTCTATCCATTAGGTGAAAAGAAAGTTGAACGTAAGGCACCAAAATTAGAAAAATAATTAATAAAATAAAACAGCTTAATGATGTAATGAAACTAGTGAGTTAATCACTGACTTCAACGTCATTGAGCTGTTTTTTGTGCTTTGTTATAAAGCATTATTGAGTTTATTTTACGTGTTCATATTTTGAAACATCAAAGCCGTCTTGTTTAGCTTTGTTGATAATGTCTTTGATTGAATGTAGTCCTTTATCGGCGAAGTATGATCTTAAGTTGTCTTTTGTAGCTTGGTCAGCATTCTTATCTAATAACACATCGATATAGCTTAATTCATGTTCTAAGAAGTTTGCATCATCATGTAGTACAAGTCCATTTTGAGAATAAACTTTCGCATCTGCTTGATTACTATATCCAACAACGCCAGTTGCTAAAACACCTACCATTGCCGTAGCTACTAAAACCTTTTTAAATTTCATATCTATCACTCCTCTAAAAAATGTAACTCTATCATAACACTGAATATTGAGAAAATTACGTTTATTAAGCCGATTTAATAATTTTAATAAATAGTTAAAGTGACAAATATTGTTTAAATGAAATTAATCTTTAATGCGATGGTTATGGATTTTCCTACTAAAACCTTGATTTCAAAGAGGGTTTAAATCAAATGAAACAATAATAAAAAAATGACGCAACATAATAATAAGTACAAATTTAATTAAGAAATTAAATTGATTGTATATGTATATTTTGGTAACGTAAAAGAGAAATATACAAAATAATTAATTATTTATATGAAAAGAGAATATAAATGAAGTATAAAACAGAGAGACGTGAAACGATGGGATATTTAAAAGGGTTTGCATTGTACATAAGTATCTTAATTTTAATAGTTTTTATAGCAGGTTGTGGCAAAAGTGATAAAACAAAAGAAGATTCAAAAGAAGCACAAATTAAAAAGAGCTTTGAGAAAACTTTAGATATGTATCCAATCAAAAATCTCGAGGATTTATACGACAAAGAAGGCTATAGAGATGGTGAATTTAAAAAGGGTGATAAGGGTACATGGACTTTACTCACAAGTTTTGCTAAAAGTAACAAACCAGGTGAGATAGATGATGAAGGCATGGTTTTATTTTTAAATGGCAGTGTGTCAATAGAAAAATGAGAATTTCTTA
>NZ_KV839073.1:56208-82864 GCF_001838845.1 Staphylococcus sp. HMSC36A10 | reverse complement strand
TAAAGAAGAAGCGAAAGAGAAGTACGAGGCACAAGTTAAAAGAAATGCAGTTATTAAATTAGGGCAGTTGTTTGAAAATATAAGGGAGTGTGGGAAATGACTAAACAAATACTAAGATTATTATTCTTACTAGCGATGTATGAGCTAGGCAAGTATGTAACTGAGCAAGTATATATTATGATGACGGCTAATGATGATGCAGAGGCGCCGAGTGACTTCGCAAAGTTGAGCGATCAGTCTGATTTGATGAGGGCGGAGGTGTCAGAGTAGATGTATAGCAAAGAGTCAATAGTTAATATGATAGGCACACATAAAATGAAGTGTAATGTGTTAGCTGATGTAATACCGGAATATGATAGCAATTCAATCGCACAATATGGCATACAAGCAGCGTTACCAAAACCACAAGGGGAAAACTCAAGTAAGGTTGAAGACGTTGTTGTGAGGCTTGAGAGAGCAAATAAAAGGTATGCGCAGATGTTAAAAGAGGTTGAGTTTATAAATCAATCACAACAGAGATTAGGGCACGTTGACTTTTGTTTCTTAGAGTTATTGAAGAAAGGTTATAACAGGGACGCAATTATCAAGAAGATGCCTAACTCTAAATTGAATAGAAACAACTTCTTAGCACGCCGTGATGAGTTGGCAGAAAAGATTTATCTACTACAGTGACGAAAATGACAAAAATGACAGAAATGACGAAAATGACACTATTTTTAAACTGTGAATTAATTTTATATAATTGACTTGTAAGAATTATCTTAAGACGTGGGGTAATAGCCACAACAGATGTTCTCATCGATGTGATTGAGAAGTGACAAACATATAAAAGATGATATGTTACGCTATTAATCACTTACTACCTGCCTATATGGTGGGTAGTTTAATTCTTGCAATTTGAGTCATAACTATTTTCCTCCTTTCACATTTATTGAACGTAGCTCCTGCACAAGATGTAGGGGCATTTTTGTATTTAAATAACTAGAGTAATTAACGTAAAGGCGTGTGATACAGTGAAAACAATTGATTAAATTAACACCGAAGCAAGAAAAGTTTGTATTGGGACTCATCGAGGGCAAGAGCCAACGCAAAGCTTATATTGACGCAGGGTATTCGACCAAAGGTAAAAGTGAATCATATATAGACATGCAAGCGAGCACGGTAGCTAAAAATAATAAGGTTTTAATAAGGTACGAAGAACTTCGTCAAGAAGTAGCTGAGCAATCAAAATGGACACGCCAAAAGGCTTTTGAAGAGTATGAGTGGCTAAAGAATACAGCGAAGAACGATATTGAAATAGAGGGAGTGAAGAAAGCGACAGCTGATGCATTCCTCGCTAGTTTGGACGGCATGAATAGAATGACGTTAGGCAATGAAGTTCTGACTAATAAAAAGATTGAAACTGAAATCAAGATGCTTGAGAAAAAAATCGATCAAATGGATAAATCAGAAAATAATTCACAAGAAGCAGAAGTTGCTAAAGCACTTATTAAGTTAGCGGGTGTTAATGATGATTAATGAAATGTTAAACCCGAAACAACAAGAAGTCTGGAACTGCTTCATAAACGATAAACCCAAAGTATTAATAGCGAGTGGTGCGAAGAGGGCAGGTAAAACATATGTATTTATCCTGCTTTTTTTAATGCACATAGCTACTTATAAAGACAAGGGGCTTAACTTCATTATCGGAGGAGCGACACAAGCATCTATCAGACGTAACATACTAGATGATATGGAGTTAATACTAGGTAGAGAGTTGACACTTGATAAATCTAACGCAGTCAAAATATTTGGTAATAAAGTGTATGTATTCGACGGACAAAACTCGGATGCATGGAAAAAAGCACGTGGTTTTACTTCAGCAGGTGCTTTTTTAAACGAGGGGACAGCATTACACAATATGTTTATTAAAGAGGTATTCTCACGTTGTAGTTACAAAGGCGCGAGGATATTAATTGATACCAACCCCGAAAACCCGATGCATCCAGTTAAAAAAGATTACATTGATAAGAGTGGTCAACGGTTATCGAATGGAAGACTAAATATCAAAGCATTCCAATTTACTTTGTTTGACAATACATTTTTAGATGAAGAATATATTGAATCGATTATCGCAAGTACACCAACAGGAATGTTCACAGATCGTGATATTTATGGTAAGTGGGTTTCTGCTGAAGGTGTTGTATATAAAGATTTCAAAGAAAAAGTTCATTACATCAAAGAAGAAGAATTTAAAACTAAACAAATAAAAAGGAAATATGCAGGCGTCGACTGGGGATATGAGCATTATGGTTCTATTATGGTTGTAGCGGAAGACTTTGACGGAAACAAGTACGTAATTGAAGAACACGCACACAGACATAAAGAGATAGATGACTGGGTAGCTATTGCTAAAGGAGTTATAAAAAGGCATGGCGATATTCTTTTTTATTGTGATACAGCTAGACCTGAACATATTGAACGATTTAGAAGAGAGAAGATAAAAGCAAGATATGCTGACAAAGCCGTTATTGCTGGCATTGAAGTTATTTCTAGGTTATTCAAGTTAAATAAAATATTCATTATCAAAGAAAAAGTTAGTTTGTTTAAAGAAGAAATATACAACTACGTTTGGAAAGATAATGCAGACGAACCAGTTAAATTAAACGATGACACATTAGATGCGTTAAGATATGCAGTTTATACAGCTAATAAGCCAAGTGGCACAGGCTTTAATTAAAGGAGGTAATATTTTGTACCCTAGCCAACCAACACAAACAGAAATATTTGATGCTATTGTGAGGACTAACAATAAGCCAGAAACACTAGAAGAAATGATTGTCAGATATATAAAACAACATTTGGAGAAGTTACCTGAAATCTCAATAGGTCAAGAATATTATGAGCAACGCCCTGATATTGTTAAGGAACCCAAGCCGGTTGATGCTACAGGAGCAGTTGACCCATTGAAACCAGATGACAGAATGATTACCAACTTCCATGCTAACCTAGTAGATCAAAAAGTTTCTTATATTGTAGGGAAGCCTATCGCTTTTAAACATACAGATGATGAAGTAGTTAAACGTATTGATGAAGTTTTAGGTAATAGATTTGATGATAAGTTACACAGTGTACTAACAGGAGCTAGCAATAAAGGTATTGAATGGTTGCATCCTTACCTTGATGAAGAGGGAGAATTTAAGCTATTTAGAGTACCGGCGGAACAAGGTATTCCTATATGGACTGATAAAGAGCACGAAGAATTAGAGGCGTTTATCAGGATGTATAAATTGGAAAATGAAACTAAAGTTGAATACTGGGATAAAGTAACTGTTAATTACTACGTTTATGAAAACGGCTCGCTTATTCCGGATTACTCTAACAATTTGGAGAATTCAAAAACGCATTTTAGTACAGGGTCATGGGGTAAGATTCCATTTATTCCATTCAAAAATAACGATTTAGAAATATCAGATATATTTATGTATAAAACATTGATTGATGCTTATAACAGGCGATTATCCGATTTATCCAATACTTTTAAAGATTCAAACGAATTAACGTATGTATTAACGAACTATGATGACCAAGAGTTGCCAGAATTCAAACGGTTACTACGTTATTACGGGGCGATAAAAGTATCGGATAACGGGGGTGTCGACACAATACAGGTAGAAGTACCAGTTGAAAACAGTAAAAAGTATTTAGATGAGTTATATCAAAAAATAATGTTGTTTGGTCAAGCGGTTGACTTTAGTTCTGACAAATTCGGTTCGGCTCCAAGTGGGGTTGCGTTGGAGTTTTTATATACTAACTTAAACTTGAAAGCAGATAAGTTAGCGCGCAAAGCTAAAGTTGCTATACAGGAGTTGCTTTGGTTTGTGTTTGAGCACTTCGATATCAAAGGAGAACATAAAGATGTCGATATTAGTTTCAACTACAACAAAGTAGCGAACACAGAATTACAAGTACAAACAGCTCAACAATCTATGGGAATTGTAAGCCATGAAACAGTATTAGAAAATCACCCGTTTGTCGAAGATTTGCAAGCAGAACTCGAACGAATAGAACAAGAACAAATGGAGTACAACAAGCAACTGCCTAATTTAGATGACGGAGGTGCTGACGGTGCCCAACAACAAGAAAGATCTAACAATAAAGAATCAGAATGATATTGATGAGTATATCGACAGTCTAATCTCTAAAGCTGAGAAGCCTATAGAACAACTATTTGCTAATCGACTTAAAGAGATAAAACAAATCATCGCAGATATGTTTGAGAAGTATCAAAGTGATGATGTGTATGTTACATGGACTGAATTTAATAAATATAACAGGCTCAATAAGGAGTTAACTCGTATAGGTACAATGTTGACTGATGACTATAGGCAAGTAGCTAAGATGGTTCAGAAGTCGCAGGAAGACGCTTATATAGAAAAGTTCCTTATGAGCCTTTATTTATACGAGACGGCAAGTCAAACATCTATGCAATTTGATGTTCCTAGCAAAGAAGTTATCACATCGGCTATTGAACAACCTATTGAGTTCATTCGATTAGTACCGACACTACAGAAGCATCGTGATGAAGTACTGAAAAAGATACGCTTACATATCACACAAGGCATTATGAGCGGAGAGGGCTACTCTAAAATAGCGAAAGCAATCCGTGATGATATTGGTATGTCTAAAGCTCAATCGTTGCGTGTAGCTCGTACAGAAGCGGGCAGAGCGATGTCTCAAGCTGGACTCGATAGTGCATTGGTAGCTCAAAAGAATGGCTTACAGATGTATAAGTATTGGCAAGCTACTAAAGATACACGTACAAGAGACACACACAGACATCTAGACGGTGCTAAGAAGAAAATAGACGAACCGTTCAAGTCGAGCGGTTGCGTTGGACAGGCGCCTAAGTTGTTTGTTGGTGTGAATAGTGCAAAAGAAAACATCAACTGTCGTTGTAAGCTTATGTATTACATTGATGAAGATGATTTGCCTAGTACAACGAGAGTGCGTAAAGATGATGGCACAACCGAAGTAATACCACAAATGACTTATCGTGAGTGGGAGAAATATAAACGTAAAAGAAAGTAGTTTACTACTCGACCTTAGCATGTCGTTAAACTGCTTCTTTTTATACCAAAATTCTTCGTGGCGTTGCACGTAAAACTCGTAAAAAGGAGTAGTTTAAATGGATTTATACACATTGTTAGGACAATTTAAAGACGGAGAAATCGATAAGCAGAAAGTAATTGATGCGATTGACGAATCAAAATCGGGAATGGTACCACGTTCAAGATTGAACGACAAGAATACCGAAATTGAAGAGTTAAAAGAAGAGATTTCTAAACGTGATAAACAAATTGTCAAATTGCAAGACTCTGTTAAAGATGATAGCGAGATTCAAAAAGAACTCGAAGAATTAAAGAATCAAAATTCAGAGTGGGAGACAAAGTATAAAGAAACACAACTTAATAACGCAGTTAAGTTAGCGGTTGCTAAAGAAGCAAATGACGCTAACGACATTCTAGCATTCATCAATAAAGATGAACTGGAATTAGTAGACGACGGCACTGTAAAAGGTTTAGATGGAGCGATTAAAACGCTTAAAGAGTCTAAACCTTATTTATTTGCGTCGTCTAAGCCTGTAGGTAAAACACCACAAGGCGGAGGCAATCCGGACTCAGGTGTAACGAAAGAAAGGTTTGACAACATGAGTGTCGCTGAACGTAACGAATTGTATTTGAACGATCGTGAGACATTCGAAAAATTAGTTAATCAAAATTAAACAAAGAGAGAGGTATAAGTATGCCACAAGGAATTACTAAAACAAGTAATCAAATCATTCCAGAAGTATTAGCGCCTATGATGCAAGCGCAACTCGAAAAGAAATTGCGTTTCGCTTCATTTGCAGAAGTAGATAGCACATTACAAGGACAACCGGGAGACACTTTGACATTCCCAGCATTCGTTTATAGCGGAGATGCACAAGTAGTTGCAGAGGGAGAAAAAATCCCAACTGATATCTTAGAAACTAAAAAACGTGAGGCTAAAATCCGTAAAATTGCTAAAGGTACATCTATCACAGATGAGGCTTTATTAAGTGGTTATGGAGACCCACAAGGCGAACAAGTACGTCAACATGGTTTGGCACACGCTAACAAAGTTGATAATGACGTATTAGAGGCTTTAATGGGAGCTAAACTTACTGTTAATGCGGACATCACTAAATTAAACGGCTTACAATCAGCAATCGACAAATTTAACGATGAAGACTTAGAACCAATGGTTTTATTTATCAATCCACTTGATGCTGGTAAATTACGTGGAGATGCATCAACTAACTTTACGCGTGCAACCGAATTAGGCGATGACATCATCGTTAAAGGTGCGTTTGGCGAAGCTCTAGGCGCTATCATTGTACGTACTAACAAGTTAGAAGCCGGCACAGCTATTCTAGCTAAAAAAGGTGCAGTTAAATTAATCTTGAAACGTGATTTCTTCTTAGAAGTAGCGCGTGACGCATCAACAAAAACAACTGCATTATACAGTGATAAGCACTATGTAGCTTATTTATATGATGAATCTAAAGCAGTGAAAATCACTAAAGGTTCTGGAAGCTTAGAAATGTAATGGGAGGTAGTGACGTATGTATAAAGTAATCGAACGTTTTGAAGATGCACAAGACAACGGACATGAATATCAAGTGGGAGACACTTACCCACGTGATGGATTAGAAGTGTCAGAAGAACGATTCACTGAATTATCTACAACAAACAACCGCCGTAATTTAATCGCTATTAAACTTGTTGAAGACAAGCAAGTAGAACAGTCTGAGGCGAGCGCTGACGAGCAAAAAAGTTTATCTGATATGAAAGTATCAGAATTAAAAGAACTTGCTAAAAAGCGTGAAATTAAAGGGTATAGTGATATGAAAAAAGACGAGCTTATCAAAGTTTTAGAGGGTGTTAAGTAATGGACGCAAAAGACGTCAAAATGATTAATGGACTTTCACTCAATGATTCGTCTAACGATGAGCAAATCGATTATCTTATTGAAGAATATAAAAGTGTTGCAGAAGATTATTGTAATCAGAAGTTTGATGACAAAGAAGTGCCGTCGGGTGTTAAGAAGTTTATTGCTGAATGTATCAAGTTTGGTACAACCGGCAATATCTCAGCACGCACGATGGGCACTGTGAGTTATACCTATGTAACTGACATACCTAGTAGTGCTTATGCATATTTATTACCTTATCGTAAATTAAGCTGGGGCAAGCGATATGTTTAATCCGTTTGATGAGTTTCCGCACACAATTGAAATTGGAGAGGTTGAAGTCGTAGGAACATATCCCAAAGAATACGAGCGTTTTAAAAGTAACGAAACAATTAAAGGGTTTATGGACACACCTACATCAAGTGAGACACTCAAATTTCATCAGATGAGCAAAGACTTTGACCGAAACCTATATACGCCGTACCACATACCAATAACAAACAAAACTTTATTTAATTACGAGGGTAAAACGTACGAAGTTGTAGGCGAACCGGTCGACCAAGGCGGACAACATGAAATCAATTTAACTAGATTGAGGGTGCGACCTATTGGCAAAGGTTAAGTATGGTAATTGGGACTTAGTAAAAGAGTTGGAAAATTACGAGCGAGACATGGAGCGATGGGTCAAACGAGGTATAGCAAAGACAACTGCTAAGATTCACAATACAATCATTTCATTAATGCCAGTTGATACCGGATATCTTAGAGAAAGTGTAACAATGGACTTTAAAGACAGCGGTTTTACTGGTGTTATTAATATTGGTAGTGAATACGCAATATATGTCAATTATGGTACTGGTATATATGCAACAGGTGCTGGAGGTAGTAGAGCCAAAAAGATACCGTGGTCATACAAAGATGCAAACGGTAAGTGGCACACTACTAAAGGACAACATGCTCAACCTTTTTGGGAGCCGGCAATAGACGCTGGACGAGCATTCTTTAATAAGTATTTTTCATGAGGTGGTTAAGATATGTGGGTATCAGTTGAACGGTACTTATTTAACAAAGTATATAACAAATTAAAAAGTAACCTTATTATCCAAAAACAATTGGACGGTAGGGTTTTTGATTGCGTTCAGAAAGACGCTGTTTACCCATATATCGTTGTGGGTGAAACAAACGTCACTAACAAAGAAACGACCACGAGCATGGTCGAAGATGTCGGCATCACGTTGCATGTTTATAGTCAAGCACGTAATAGAGATGAGGCATCACAAATAATTCAATTTTTAGGCTTCGTTTTAAATAACGAAATAGAAATTGATTATTATTCATTCATTAAAAGTCGAATTGATACACAAGAAGTGATTACTGACATAGATCAGTACACTAAACACGGTATCATTCGGCTTGTTTTTAAATACAGACATAACACATTACAAAGGAGTGTAACGAATGGCGCAGGATAAATATATTGTCGCTCTCCAAATCGCTGATAAGGATTTAGCTAAGAAGCTAACTATCGAAGAAGCAACGCTTTTAGGTAGTTTAGCAGAGGGTGGACATACTATCAGTAATGACCTTGCTGAAATCATTCAAGGCGGTAAAAAAGATTATAGCCGTAACTCTGTCGAAGAAGAAATCAAGTTGACGCTTGATGTCGTTCCGGGAGATAAAGGTCAATTAGCATTAAAAGAATCAGTTAAACAATTCAAACAGTTACGTGTTTGGATTTGGGAAACGAAAAAACGCGATGGCAAACATCACGGTGTATTCGCATATGTAGTTATCGAAGAGCACGAATGGTCATTTGATGATGAAGATAACAAAATCGAAATCACAGCGAAAGTTAAGTTCAATAGTGCAGACGGTACAATCAATGATTTACCAAAAGAATGGCTTAACCCTAGCGCATTGGCTCCAGTTGTTGAATTCGAAGACATGAACGCTTATGAAGATAGTTATGAAAACCGAACTAAAAAAACAACTGCTGGCAGTAGCGATTTAAGTATGTAATTAACGAGGGCATTAGCCCTCTATTTTTTTGTACAAAATAACGATAAACGAGGTATTTAATATGACTGAAACAACTTTTAATCCAATTACATCATTAACAATTAACAATGAAGAAGTGAAAGCAAAAGCAACATTTATGTTCGATAAAACCGCTAAAAAGTTTGCAACTGAACAAGAAGATAATAAAGGCAGAAAACAAACGATTTCAGGATTTACTAATGTTTACAATGCTTTATTAGAACGTGACACAGTGGCAATTGTAGACTTTTGGGAATGCGCAACAGCTTATCTAGGTAAAAGTGCACCTAAAAGAGAAGACATTGAAGCGGAAATCATGGAAATCATCGAAAGAGAAAACGACACGTTAAATCTATTACAGGGTGCGTTGGACGTAATGAATAATAGCGGTTTTTTCAAGCAGAAATCACGTCTATTCTGGACACAGATGAACCAAGCGCCATCGTTAGCCAAAGAAGACGAGAAAGAGGGCGCGAAAGCTGGTATCGAGATGATGAAGAACAACTACAAAGAAATCATGACCGTAGCACCTTATTAGACTATTCGGAAATAAGGCAGATGACAAGTCGTTACATAGGTTATATGAGTAATGACGAGCTAATGAGCATGCTACCTGCCGAATGGAATGACTGGATTATTGGCGCTAGACAAGCATTGATTGACCAAAGAGACATTGCGTTGTACGGCGCTCAATATAATGCGGTTGCTCAAGCTGGTAAATCACTAAAACGTTTTGTTAGGCAGAACGAAAGAGAACATTACATTATTCGTGGTCAAGAAGATGAATACGAAAGAATGAAACAGCGTGAGCTAGCTAAAAACAAACGTAAAAGAGAAATACAAAAACAAGGGACTCGCAAGTTCCTTAACAGCTTAAAAACAAGTCATAAAGGAGGTTAGGCATGGAAAAGAATTTTCTGGCTCGTGTTACAGCTATAATCAGTGATTTTAAAAGGAATATTAGAACTGCTCAACGTATGGCTAAAACTGATATACCGGACGAAATCAAGACAGAAGTTACAGCAAACATAAGAGACTACCAAAGAGAGCTAACGCGAGCTAAATCGATGGCTCAACGTTGGCGAGAACATAAAGTTAATATCGATGCAGACGCTAGCAAAGTAAAACAAGTCATATCGTTTGTTAAAGCAGAACTATCGAATATCAGACGTAAAAAAGTTGAAATCGACGGCGACGCAAGCGGATTAAAAAGAAATGTTGCGACTTCTAAAGCGATGTTAGCTGGTTGGCGCAAACACACTGTTAAATTAGATTTTGATACAACCGGAATGTCGAAAATGCAAGTAGCATTGACTGCAGGTAAAAGAGCATTAGATCAGTATCAATCAACAATGGATGGCATCGCATCAAATATTAGAACTTTCGGTACTATCTTTGCGCAACAAGTCAAAGGTTTAATGATTGCTAGTATACAAGCATTAATACCAGTAATTGCTGGATTAGTTCCGGCAATTATGGCAGTACTTAATGCCGTTGGTGTATTAGGTGGTGGTGTTATTGGGCTTGCTGGTGCATTCTCTGTAGCTGGTGTTGGAGCGGTTGGCTTCGGTGCAATGGCTATTACTGCACTAAAAATGGTAAAAGATGGAACGTTAGCAGTAACAAAAGAAGTTCAAAATTTTAGAGATGCGAGCGATCAGTTAAAAACTACATGGCAAGGCATTGTAAAAGAGAATCAAGCAAGTATCTTTAATGCGATGTCAGCGGGTATCAGAGGCGTTACAAGTGCGATGTCTCAATTAAAACCATTCTTATCCGAAGTATCTATGCTGGTTGAAGCAAACGCACGCGAATTTGAGAATTGGGTTAAACATTCCGAAACAGCTAAGAAAGCATTTGAAGCATTGAATAGCATAGGTGGCGCAATCTTCGGAGATTTATTGAACGCTGCAGGACGATTTGGCGACGGATTAGTTAACATTTTCACTCAATTAATGCCGTTGTTCAAATTTGTGTCTCAAGGACTACAGAACATGTCTATAGCTTTCCAAAATTGGGCTAATAGTGTAGCTGGTCAGAATGCTATTAAAGCTTTTATTGATTACACTACAACTAACTTACCTAAGATTGGTCAGATATTTGGCAATGTATTTGCTGGTATTGGTAATTTAATGATTGCTTTTGCTCAAAACAGTTCTAACATTTTTGACTGGTTAGTTAAATTAACTTCTCAATTTAGAGCATGGTCAGAACAAGTAGGACAATCACAAGGGTTCAAAGACTTTATAAGTTACGTTCAAGAGAATGGTCCTACTATTATGCAATTAATCGGTAACATCATAAAAGCATTAGTAGCATTTGGCACTGCAATGGCTCCTATAGCTAGTAAGTTGTTAGATTTCATCACTAATCTAGCTGGATTTATCGCTAAACTATTCGAGACACACCCAGCTATAGCACAAGTTGCTGGCGTTATGGGTATTTTAGGCGGTGTATTTTGGGCTTTAATGGCTCCGATTGTTGCTATAAGTAGTGTGCTTACAAATGTGTTTGGTTTGAGCTTATTTGGCGTCATCAAACAGATTTTAAGTTTTGTTAGAACATCAAGTCTAGTTACTGGAGCTATGCAATTGTTAATGGGTGTTTTCGGTTCGATTTCAGCACCTATTTTAGCGGTAATTGCAGTAATTGGCGCATTTATCGGTGTCCTAGTTTATTTATGGAAAACAAACGAGAATTTCAGAAACACTATTACTGAAGCGTGGAACGGTGTTAAAACGGCGGTTTCTGGTGCGATTCAAGGTGTAGTTGGCTGGTTAACTGAATTGTGGGGCAAAATCCAATCTACCTTACAACCGATAATGCCTATATTACAAGTATTAGGACAAATATTCATGCAAGTTTTAGGTGTTTTGGTAATAGGTATCATCACAAACGTTATGAATATCATACAAGGTTTGTGGACGTTAATTACAATTGCGTTCCAAGCCATAGGAACAGTGATATCCGTGGCAGTCCAAATCATAGTTGGTTTGTTCACTGCTTTAATTCAGTTGCTTACTGGCGACTTCTCGGGTGCTTGGGAGACTATTAAAACTACGGTTACCAATGTACTTGATACGATTTGGCAATACATGCAATCAGTTTGGGAGTCAATCATCGGCTTTTTAACTGGCGTAATGAATCGAACACTTTCTATGTTTGGTACAAGTTGGTCACAGATATGGAGTACAATCACTAATTTTGTTAGCAGTATTTGGAACAGTGTTACAAGTTGGTTTAGTCGTGTTGCTTCGAGTGTGGCCGAAAAAATGGGACAAGCACTAAACTTTATTATCACAAAAGGTTCTGAATGGGTTTCTAATATTTGGAATACTGTTACAAGTTTCGCAAGTAAAGTAGCTGATGGATTTAAAAGAGTTGTCTCAAATGTAGGCGACGGCATGAAAAACGCGCTTGATAAGATTAAAAGCTTTTTCAGCGATTTTTTAAATGCCGGAGCGGAATTAATCGGCAAAGTGGCAGAAGGTGTAGCTAACGCTGCGCACAAAGTAGTAAGCGCGGTAGGCGATGCGATTTCATCAGCGTGGGACTCAGTAACTTCATTCGTAAGTGGACATGGTGGAGGTAGTGGTTTAGGTAAAGGTTTAGCGGTATCACAAGCTAAAGTAATGGCTACTAGCTTCGGTAAAACGTTCACAAGTGAGTTAGGTTCAACGTTGACAGATGGATTCAACGACAGTTTAACACCAAGCGTTGACGGCCATATGACAAATGATGTGCAACATAGCATGAAAGAAAATAACAGACCTATTGTTAATGTAACTGTTAGAAACGAGGGCGATCTAAACATGATTAAATCTCACATTGACGATATGGATGCAAAAGATGGTAGTTTCAACTTAATGTAAGGGAGGTTTGTTTATTGATAGCCCATGATGTAGAAATTATTAAAAATGGTGTGAAGTATCGCGTCAGTGACAATCCTCACACTTACAAACACTTAAGAGTGCTTGATTACAATGTTATCGGTTCGGGTTACAAAAGGAATTATTCGCCTTTAGATGGAGTTGATGGACGTTTTCACAATTACGCTAAAGAAGAATATAAAAAAGTTGAATTAAGATTGAGGTATGAAGTACCTAAGATTGCTTATGCCTCACATCTTAAATCAGACATTCAAACATTGTTTTATGGTCGCTTTTACCTAAGAGAATTGGCGACGCCGGATAACACTATCAAATTTGAAAATATGTTCGAACCATTAGAACAAGAATTTGAATTAGATTATGTTGACGGTAGACAACTATTCGTTGGATTAGTTAGCGAAGTATCTTTTGACACAACTAAGACATCAGGAGAAATCACGTTGACTTTTGAGACGACTGAATTGCCTTTCTTTGAAAGTATTGGCTATAGCACTGATTTAGAAAGTGATAACGATTTAGAAAAATGGTCAGTTCCGGACAGAATAGCACTAAATGAAAATGATAGAAGTAGACAAATGACATTCTATAACACGAGTTCTGGAGATGTCTATTACAACGGAGATGTAGCATTAACACAGTTCAACCAATTCAATGTAGTTGAAATTGAATTAGCCGAAGATGTTAAAGCTGATGATAAAGACGGTTTCACTTTCTATACGGATAAAGGAAACATCTCAGTAATTAAAGATGTCGATTTAAAAGCAGGCGATAAAATCATTTTTGATAACAAGCACACATATAGAGGCAATTTAAATATTGACCTATACAACAAAACGTTAGAACAACCGGTGTTGTATCCCGGTTGGAATCATTTTAAAGCCAACAGACTTATGAAAAAGATAGTCTTTAGACACAAATTATATTACAGATAAGGAGTAGCATATGCCGGTATTATTAAAAAGTTTGCAAGGCGTCGGTCATGCGATTCATGTTAATACAAAATTAAACGAAAAATTGAATGAAGATAGCACGTTAGACATTGATATGATAGAAAATGCCAGCACTTTCGACGCAATCGGCGCTATTACAAAGATGTGGACTATCACAAACGTAAAGGGGGAAGATGACCTCAACGAATATGTAATAGTAATGCTTGATAAATCAACAATCGGAAACAAAATCAAACTTAGTATCAAAGCGAGACAAAAAGAATTAGATGATCTAAACAATTCTAGGATTTACCAAGAATATAACGAAAGTTTCACAGGCGTAGAGTTTTTTAACACTGTATTTAAAGGAACTAGTTATAAGTACGTATTGCACACTAAGGTTGACGCATCAAAGTTCGAGGGATTAGGCAAGGGAGACACAAGACTTGAGATATTCAAAAAAGGACTTGAACGCTATCATCTCGAATATGAGTACGACGCTAAAACAAAAACATTTCACTTGTATGACGAATTATCAAAAGTAGCAAACTACTATATTAAATCAGGTGTAAATGCTGATAACGTCAAAATTCAAGAAGATGCTTCTAAATGCTACACATATATAAGAGGTTATGGCGACTTTGACGGTCAGCAAACTTTTACAGAGGCTGGGTTACAATTCGAATTCACACACCCATTAGCACAACTGATTGGTAAAAGGGAAGCGCCTCCGTTAATAGATGGACGCATAAAAAAAGAAGATGTTTTGAAAAAATCAATGGAGCTAGTGATAAAGAAAAGTGTCACTGCTTCTATTTCTTTGGACTTCGTAGCACAGCCTGAGCATTTTCCAGAGGCTAACCCTAGAATTGGCGATATTGTAAGAGTAGCTGAACCAACTATAGGCTATAACGATTTAGTGAGAATAGTCGAAATCACTACACATAGAGATGCGTACAATAACATTATTAAACAAGATGTAGTATTAGGCGATTTTACAATGCGTGACAGATATAGAAAAGCTATCCATGAAGCTACGAACTATGTTAAGAATGTAAAAACAACTAAGTCAGACCCAGCTAAGTACTTGAGAGAACTAAACGCTAAAGTTAACGCTAGTTTATCTATAAATAATGAATTAGTTAAGCAGAATGAAAAAATAAACGCAAAAGTCGATAAGATGAGTACTAAAACAGTTACAACTGCGAATGGCACGATTATGTACGACTTTACGAGTCAATCAAGTATAAGAAATATCAAATCTATTGGAACGATTGGCGATTCTGTAGCTAGAGGATCGCACGCAAAAACTAATTTCACAGAAATGTTAGGCAAGAAGTTAAAAGCTAAAACGACCAACCTTGCAAGAGGTGGCGCAACAATGGCAACAGTTCCAATAGGTAAAGAAGCGGTAGAAAACAGCATTTATAGACAAGCAGAGCAAATAAGAGGCGACCTAATCATATTACAAGGTACAGATGATGACTGGTTGCATGATTATTGGGCAGGCGTACCGATAGGCACTGATAAAACGGACACTAAAACGTTTTACGGTGCCTTTTGTTCTGCAATTGAAGTTATTAGAAAGAATAATCCGGATTCAAAAATACTAGTGATGACAGCTACAAGACAATGCCCTATGAGTGGTACAACGATACGCCGTAAAGACACAGACAAAAACAAACTAGGGTTAACACTTGAGGACTATGTAAACGCTCAAATATTAGCTTGTAGTGAGTTAGATGTGCCGGTGTTTGACGCATATCACACAGATTACTTTAAGCCATACAATCCAGCTTTTAGGAAAGCGAGCATGGAGGACGGCTTACACCCTAACGAAAAAGGTCACGAGGTTATTATGTACGAGTTAATCAAGGATTATTACAGTTTTTACGACTAAAGGAGGCAACCAATGGCTTACGGATTAATAACAAGTTTGCATTCTATCACTGGCGAAAAAGTAGTTGCTCAGCATGAGTACAACTATCGATTACTTGATAATGGAATGAGTAAACTTGAAAAGATGTTTATATATCATCAAAAAGAAGAAATATATGCGCACACAGCCAACCAAATTAAATATTTGAATGGTAGTGTCTCAGACTTTTTAGCTTATTTAAATGGTCGATTCAGCAACATGGTACTAGGCCATAACGGCGACGGTATCAACGAGGTTAAAGACGCACGTGTTGATAATACAGGATACGCGCACCCAACATTACAAGATCGTTTGTATCATGATTATGCAACGTTAGACGAATTCACTAAAACAGTTAAAAAGTCAGTTGATGATAATTACAAAGAATATAGAGCTACAGAATACCGATTTGAACCAAAAGAGCAAGAACCGGAATTCATCACAGATTTATCGCCATATACAAATGCAGTAATGCAATCATTTTGGGTAGACCCTAGAACGAAAATTATTTATATGACACAAGCTCGTCCAGGCAATCATTACATGTTATCTAGATTGAAGCCTAATGGACAATTTATTGATAGACTGCTTGTTAAAAATGGCGGTCACGGCACACACAACGCCTATAGATATATCGGCAATGAATTGTGGATCTATTCAGCAGTGTTAGACGCTAACAATAACAACAAGTTTGTACGCTTTAAATACAAAAGCGGAGAAATGACGTATGGCAACGAAATGCAAGACGTCATGCCAAACGTATTTAACGATAGATATACGTCAGCAATTTATAATCCTATAGAAAACTTAATGGTTTTTAGACGTGAATATAAAACTTCTGAACAACAAGCTAAGAACGCATTAAATTTTGTTGAAGTAAGAAGTGCTGACGATATTGATAAAGGTATAGACAAAGTACTGTACCAAATGGATATCCCTATGCAATACACATCAGGTACGCAACCTATGCAAGGTATTGCTTATGATGCGGGTATCTTATATTGTTACACTGGCGATTCTAATCCGGCTAATCCTAATTACTTACAAGGCTTTGATATCAAAACGAAAGAATTGTTATTTAAACGTCGTATCGATATAGGCGGTGTGAATAACAACTTTAAAGGAGATTTCCAAGAGGCTGAGGGTCTAGATATGTATTACGATCTAGAAACAGGACGTAAAGCACTTTTAATCGGGGTAACTATTGGACCAGGTAACAACAGACATCACTCAATTTATTCTATCGGCCAAAGAGGTGTTAACCAATTCTTAAAAAACATTGCACCTCAGGTATCGATGACTGATTCAGGTGGGCGTGTTAAACCATTACCAGTGCAAAACCCAGCATATCTAAGTGATGTTACCGAAGTTGGTCATTACTATATCTATACGCAAGACACACAAAATGCGTTAGATTTCCCGTTACCGAAAGCGTTTAGAGATGCAGGTTGGTTCTTTGATGTACTGCCTGGACACTATAATGGTGCTCTAAGACAAGTACTTACCAGAAACAGCACAGGTAGAAATATGCTTAAATTCGAACGTGTCATTGACATTTTCAATAAGAAAAACAACGGAGCATGGAATTTCTGTCCGCAAAACGCCGGTTATTGGGAACATATCCCTAAGAGTATTACAAAATTATCAGATTTAAAAATCGTTGGTTTAGATTTCTATATCACTACTGAAGAATCAAAACGATTTACTGATTTTCCTAAAGACTTTAAAGGTATTGCAGGTTGGATATTAGAAGTAAAATCGAATACACCAGGTAACACAACACAAGTATTAAGACGTAATAACTTCCCGTCTGCACATCAATTTTTAGTTAGAAACTTTGGTACTGGTGGCGTTGGTAAATGGAGTTTATTCGAAGGAAAGGTGGTTGAATAATGGTAGTAGATAATTTTTCGAAAGATGATAACTTAATCGAGTTACAAACAACATCACAATATAATCCGGTTATTGACACAAACATCAGTTTCTATGAATCAGATAGAGGAACTGGTGTTTTAAATTTTGCAGTAACTAAGAATAACAAGCCGTTATCAATCAGTAAACATAATGCGATGACTAGCATTGTGCTTAAGACGGATAACTTCGACGATGAACACGGCGCTTATATTAGTGATGACCTTACAATTGTTGATGCAATTAACGGAAGAATGCAATATGTTATCCCTAACGAGTTTTTAAAATACACTGGACGAGTACATGCGCAAGCATATTTTACTCAAAACGGTAGCAATAACGTAATTGTAGAGCGTCAATTTAGCTTCAATATCCAGAATGATCTAATTAGTAATTTTGACGGTAAAACAAAGCTAGTTTATATCAAATCAATTCAGGACTTAACAGAAAGTGTTAAAGAAGAAGTTGAGGACTTAAAGAAAAGTTTGAGTGATACAAAATCGTTGGTTACTGAAATTGATAGTCGTATTAATCAAGGTATTCAAAGATTAGAAATCAAACAAAATGAAGCGGTACAGATGATTACAACAACACAAGACAAAGCCGTTCAATATATAAATAGCGAGTTCCAGAAAATTGTTGATAAAGAGCAAGCGATTTTTGAACGTGTTAACGAAGTTGAACAACAAATCAATGGCGCTGACCTTGTTAAAGGTAATTCAACAACAAATTGGCAAAAGTCTAAACTTACTGATGATTACGGTAAAGCGATCGAATCATCTGAACAGTCAATAGAAGCTGTTTTAAGACACGCTAACTCATCTATGATTATTCATATTACTAATGCAAAAGATGCGCCAGAAAAGGCGGATATAGGCACGTTAGAGAAGCCCGGACAAGATGGTGTTGATGACGGTTCTTCGTTCGATGAATCAATTTATACATCAAGCAAATCTGGTGTGTTAGTTGTTTATGTTGTTGATAATAATACTGCTCGTGGAACATGGTACCCAGATGATTCAAACGATGAGTACACAAAATACAAAATCTACGGCACGTGGTACCCGTTTTATAAAAAGAATGATGGAAACTTAACTAAGCAATTTGTTGAAGAAATATCTAACAACACACTGAATCAAGCTAAACAGTATGTAGATGGTAAGTTACAAAGTATAAGTTGGCAACAACATAAGTTAACAGAACATAACGGTCAATCAATCCAAAAGAACTTATATAACGCTAAAGGTAATTTAGAAGCATTGGGCGCTGGGAATTATTACGTAACAAGTGTGCCTGATTTACCAGGTATTGTTGAAAGTTACGAAGGCTACTTATCAGTATTTGTTAAAGATGATGCAAATAAGTTATTCAACTTCACACCTTCAAACTCTAAAAAAGTTTATACACGATCAATCACCAATGGTCGATTAGATTCACAATGGGCTACACCTAACGAACATAAAACAGCCGTGTTATTCGACGGTGCTGCAAACGGTGTAGGAACAAGGATTAATTTAACCGAAGCTTATACAAATTATGCAATTCTATTCATAAGCGGTACTTATCCAGGTGGTGTTATTGAAGCATTCAGTTTAACCTCTATACCAAATGCGATTCAATTAAGTAAAACAAATGTAGTTGACTCAGACGGTAACGGTGGTGGTAGTTATGAATGCTTAATAACTAAAGAAAGTGGTACGACGTTAAAAATCGATAACGATGTGTACCTTGATTTAGGCAGTAAAACAGGTTCTGGTGCTAATGCAAACAGAGTTACGATAAATAAAATTGTGGGGTGGAAATAATGAAAATCACAGTAAATGATAAAAACGAAGTTATCGGATACGTTAATACTGGCGGTTTACGCAATAGTTTAGATGTAGACGATAACAATGTGCCTATCAAATTCAAAGAAGAGTTCGAACCTAGAAAGTTCGTTTTCACTAACGGCGAAATTAAATACAATAGCAATTTCGAAAAAGAAGACGTACCGAATGCATCAAACCAACAAAGTGCGTCAGATTTAAGTGATGAGGAACTTCGCGGAATGGTTGCGAGTATGCAAATGCAGGTGGCACAAGTAAACGTATTAACAATGGAATTAGCTCAACAAAACGCTATGTTAACACAACAGTTGACTGAACTGAAAACTAACAAAACAAGTACTGAGGGGGACGTTTAAATAATGAAGATGATTTATCCAACTTTTAAAGACATTAAAACTTTTTATGTTTGGGGTTACTATAAAAACGAGCAAATTAAGTGGTACGTAGACAAGGGTTTAATCGATAAAGAAGAATACGCTTTAATCACTGGAGAAAAATATCCAGAAACAAAAGATGAAAAGTCACAGGTGTAATGCTTGTGGCTTTTTAATTTGAATAAAGTGGGTGGCATAATGTTTGGATTTACCAAACGACATGAACAAGATTGGCGTTTAACGCGATTAGAAGAAAATGATAAGACTATGTTTGAAAAATTCGACAGAATAGAAGATAGTCTTAGAGCGCAAGAAAAGATTTATGACAAATTAGATAGAAATTTTGAAGAATTAAAGCGCGACAAGGTAGAAGAAGAAAAGAATAAAGAAAAGAATGCCAAGAATATTAGAGACATAAAAATGTGGATTCTAGGTTTGATAGGGACTATCTTCAGTACGATTGTCATAGCTTTACTAAGAACTATTTTTGGTATTTAAAGGAGGTGATTACCATGCTTAAAGGGATTTTAGGATATAGCTTCTGGGCGTGCTTCTGGTTTGGTAAATGTAAATAACAGTTAAGAGTCAGTGCTTCGGCACTGGCTTTTTATTTTGATTGAAATGAGGTGCATACATGGGATTACCTAACCCAAAGACTAGAAAGCCTACAGCTAGTGAAGTGGTGGAGTGGGCAAAGTCGAATATTGGTAAGAGGATTAATATAGATAATTATCGGGGCAGTCAATGTTGGGATACACCTAACTTTATTTTTAAAAGATATTGGGGTTTTGTAACATGGGGCAATGCTAAGGATATGGCTAATTACAGATATCCTAAGGGTTTCCGATTCTATCGTTATTCATCTGGATTTGTACCGGAACCTGGAGACATCGCAGTTTGGCACCCTGGCAACGGAATAGGTTCGGACGGACACACCGCAATAGTAGTAGGACCATCTAATAAAAGTTATTTTTATAGCGTTGACCAAAACTGGGTTAATTCTAATAGTTGGACAGGTTCTCCGGGAAGTTTAGTAAGACACCCTTATGTAAGTGTTACAGGCTTTGTCAGGCCTCCATATTCAAAAGATACTAGCAAACCTAGTAGTACTGATACAAGTTCAGCATCAAAAGCCAATGACTCAACAATTACTGGCGAAGCGAAGAAACCGCAATTTAAAGAAGTTAAAACAGTAAAATACACTGCTTACAGCAATGTTTTAGATAAAGAAGAGCATTTCATTGATCATATAGTTGTAATGGGTGATGAACGCTCAGATATTCAAGGATTATATATAAAAGAATCAATGCATATGCGTTCTGTAGACGAACTGTATACGCAAAGAAATAAGTTTATAAGCGATTATGAAATACCGCATTTATATGTCGATAGAGAGGCTACATGGCTTGCTAGACCAACCAATTTTGATGACCCGCGTCACCCTAATTGGCTAGTTATTGAAGTATGTGGTGGTCAAACAGATAGTAAGCGTCAATTCTTAATGAACCAAATACAAGCTTTAATACGGGGTGTATGGTTGTTGTCAGGAACAGATAAAGAATTATCTGAAACGACGTTAAAGGTAGACCCTAATATTTGGCGTAGTATGAAAGATTTAATTAATTACGACTTGATTAAGCAAGGTATACCGGATGACGCAAAGTATGAGCAAGTCAAAAAGAAAATGCTTGAGACGTACATCAAACGAGATATATTGAAACGAGAAAATATTAAAGAAGTAACTACAAAAACAACAATAAGAATTAGTGATAAAACATCGGTTGACAGTGCGTCAACAAGAGGACCCACTGCATCAGACGAAAAACCAAGCATTGTTACTGAAAAAAGTCCGTTCACGTTCCAGCAAGCACTGGATAGACAAATGTCTAGGGGTAACCCGAAAAAATCTCATACATGGGGCTGGGCTAATGCAACACGAGCACAAACGAGCTCAGCAATGAATGTTAAGCGAATATGGGAAAGTAACACACAATGCTATCAAATGCTTAATTTAGGCAAGTATCAAGGCGTTTCAGTTAGTGCGCTTAATAAGATACTCAAAGGGAAAGGAACGCTAGACGGACAAGGCAAAGCATTTGCAGAAGCCTGTAAGAAAAACAACATTAACGAAATCTATTTGATCGCGCACGCTTTCTTAGAAAGTGGATACGGAACAAGTAACTTCGCTAGTGGTAGATACGGTGCATATAATTACTTCGGTATTGGTGCATTCGACAACGACCCTGATTATGCAATGAAATTTGCTAAGAATAAAGGTTGGACAACTCCAGCAAAAGCAATCATGGGCGGTGCTAGCTTCGTAAGAAAGGATTACATCAACAAAGGGCAGAATACACTGTACAGAATCAGATGGAATCCTAAGAATCCAGCTACGCACCAATACGCTACTGCTATAGAGTGGTGCCAACATCAAGCTAGTACAATCGCTAAGCTATATAAACAAATCGGCTTAAAAGGTATCTACTTTATAAGAGATAAATATAAATAAAGAGGTGTATAAATGTACAAAATAAAAGATGTTGAAACGAGAATAAAAAATGATGGTGTTGACTTAGGTGACATTGGCTGTCGATTTTACACTGAAGATGAAAATACAGCATCTATAAGAATAGGTATCAATGACAAACAAGGTCGTATCGATCTAAAAGCACATGGCTTAACACCTAGATTGCATTTGTTTATGGAAGATGGCTCTATATTCAAAAATGAGCCCCTTATTATCGACGATGTTGTAAAAGGGTTCATTACCTACAAGATACCTAAAAAGGTTATCAAACACGCTGGTTATGTTCGTTGTAAGCTGTTTTTAGAGAAAGAAGAAGAAAAAATACATGTCGCGAACTTTTCTTTCAATATCGTTGATAGTGGCATTGAATCTGCTGTAGCAAAAGAAATCGATGTTAAATTGGTAGATGATGCTATTACGAGAATTTTAAAAGATAACGCGACAGATTTATTGAGCAAAGACTTTAAAGAGAAAATAGATAAAGATGTCATTTCTTACATCGAAAAGAATGAAAGTAGATTTAAAGGTGCGAAAGGTGATAAAGGCGAACCAGGACAACCTGGAGCAAAAGGTGAAGCAGGTAAAAAAGGAGAACAAGGCGCACCCGGTAAAAACGGTACTGTAGTATCAATCAATCCTGACACTAAAATGTGGCAAATTGATGGTAAAGATACAGATATCAAAGCAGAACCTGAGTTATTGGACAAAATCAATATCGCAAATGTTGAAGAGTTAGAAAATAAATTGCAAGAAGTTGAAAAAATCAAAGATACAACTCTCAACGACTCTAAAACGTATACGGATTCAAAAATTGCTGAACTAGTTGATAGCGCGCCTGAATCTATGAATACATTAAGAGAATTAGCAGAAGCAATACAAAACAACTCTATTTCAGAAAGTGTATTGCAACAGATTGGCTCAAAAGTTAGTACAGAAGATTTTGAGGGATTCAAGCAATCATTAAACAGTTTGTATGCAGATAAAAATCATAGTCATACAATCAAACAGATTGAAGGATTAGAAAATGCTTTATCAAAAAAATCAGACATAAATCACAGTCATGATGAACGTTATCTTTTATCATCAAATGCTTTTACAAAAGAGGAAGCAGATAAACTTTATCAACCTATCGGTTCTTCGCAGCCGTCACTGAATATTTGGACAGGCAGTGAAACAGAATATAATTATTTGTATCAAAAAGACCCTAATACACTTTATTTAATTAAGGGGTGATTTTTATGGAAGGTAATTTTAAAAATGTAAAGAAGCTTATTTACGAAGGCGAAGAATATACAAAAGTATATGCTGGAAATATCCAAATATGGAAAAAGCCTTCATCTTTTGTAATAAAACCCTTACCTAAAAATAAATATCCGGATAGCATAGAAGATTCAACAGCAAAATGGACAATAAATGGAGTTGAACCTAATAAAAGTTATCAGGTGACAATAGAAAATGTACGTAGCGGTATAATGAGGATTTCGCAAACTAATTTAGGGTCAAGTGAATTAGGAATATCAGGAGTCAATAGCGGAGTTGCAAGTAAAAATATCAACTTTAGTAATCCTTCAGGGATGTTGTATGTCACTATAAGTGATGTTTATTCAGGATCTCCGACATTGACCATTGAATAATTTTAAACGACTAATTTTTTAGTCGTTTTTTATTTTGGATAAAAGGAGCAAACAAATGGATATCGGTACAATCGTAAGAACAATTTTATTAATAGTCGCATGGATCAATCAGTTTTTAGCAATCAAACATATTTCTCCAATCCCAGTTGACGAAGTGTTTATAAGCACAGTCGTTACTGGGATTGTTTCAATTTGGACGTGGTGGAAGAATAACAACTTTACTCACGCATCTAAGAAAGGGCAACAAAAAATTTATGAAGTAAAAGCTGGCATTCAGTCAACTGGTGGCGCACCTAAAGTGAACGGAGATGATAACAATGCCGTCGGTTAGAACATACAGTCAAGCTATTAGCTACCTTAAAAGCCTAGAGGGTAAGGCGTGGAATCCAGACAATGCATTTGGATGTCAATGCTTCGATACTGCCAACCAATATTGGCTTTACTTATTTAATCATAGGTTGAAAGGTGTGGGCGCTGCGGACATTCCTACATGGAATGATTTCACTAACGAAGCAACCGTTTACGAAAATACTGTGTCGTTTCAAGCATTGCCGGGCGACGTCGTTATTTTTAACCGTAATTATGGCGGTGGTTATGGTCATGTAGGTATTGTAATAAGCGCTACGTTAGATTCTATAACTATTTTAGAGCAGAACTGGCTAGGCGGTGCTTACTGGAGCCCACCAGAAGTTACTACAAGACGCACACACGGCTATGATTTTCCTATGTGGTTCATTCGTCCATTCTATGCAAAAGAAACGACTGCTAATAAGCTAAGAAGCGCAGTAATACCAGTTAAACAAGATAAGTTATCAAAAGGCAAAAAAATCATGCTTGTAGCTGGTCATGGTATTGGCGCATACTCTAACGACCCAGGTGCCGTTGCGAATGGAGAAAACGAAAGAGATTTTAACCGTAAAAATATTATCCCTAGAGTGAAAAAGTATCTTGAGTCAGTAGGTAACACAGTATTGTTATACGGTGGCAACTCGATGAATCAAGATTTATATCAAGATACATTGTACGGTCAACGTGTTGGAAACTATAAAGATTATGGCATGTACTGGATTAAAAGCGAAGTCAAACCGGATGCAATCATAGAGTTTCATTTAGATTCTGCTAGCCCACAAGCAAGTGGCGGGCATGTAATCATTAGCGATCGTTTCCCAGCTGATGACATTGACAAGGCATTAAGTAGTGCATTAGATAAAACAGTGGGTAAAATAAGAGGTGTGACACCTAGAGGGGATTTATTGAACGCTAACGTGTCTGCTGATCTTAATCTTAATTATCGTTTAATCGAATTGGGTTTTATCACATCTACGAAAGATTTAAACTACATTAAAAACAATTTAGACAGCTTCACGAAGCGGATTGCTGAAGCCATTAACGGCAGACAAATTGATGCGCCAAGTAGTAAGCCAAGCGCTGACAAAATAACATGGAATTGGAAAGGCGTATTTTATCCTAATCCAGAAAAAGCTATAAGAGTCAGAAAAACAGCTGGATTAACCGGCACAGTCGTTGAAGAAGATTCATGGCTATACACAAAAGATGATTGGGTAAAATTCGACCAAGTCATTAAAAAAGATGGATACTGGTGGATTAGATTCAAATATCAACGTGAGGGCTCTAGTAATAACAATTTCTATTGTGCAGTGTGTAGAATTACTGATAAGGAACAAAAGATTAAAAATGAAAAATATTGGGGCACGATTGAGTGGGCTTAATAGGTTGTACCTATAAAAAGAAAAGAGGTAGGTTATTTTCTTCCTACCTCTAAAAATGATTATCTTTCTATTGTTATATGAGTTATATCTTTAGGACTAATCAGTCTATTTTTTACATTAGAATCTTGATCTCCTACCTTGCCATATACTTTTTCATCAGAAGGATCTTTACTATGGATAGTTACTTTATCACCGACTTTAACAATATGCTTTTCTTTTAATTTATCTACTAATTTTTTCCATGCATCATTTGTCTCTATTGTGTTTCCGTTTGGATTAACTCTTGTAATATCGACACGGTTAACGCTATCAGGACTAACGGTGCTGTTATTAGTATTACTAAGATTATCTAAGTTCGCAGTCCCAGAAATTTCGCTCTCTCCACCGTTTTTTAATTTATATTTTACTTTAATCGTTTCTTTGTCTGTTTTATCAATGATATTTGCGTCTTTTAAAGCGTCTCTTACATTTTTCCACAATTCGCTATCTGTTATTTCAGAAGCTTTTGCAACGTTATTAATACCATTATAATTTGAAGAAGAATGAAAACCTGAACCTACTGTTGTTAAAACTAAAGCACTTGCTATCAATGTTTTTGTTAATAGTTTTTTATTCATTTTATTTTCTCCTATAACTTATTTGCAATCGATTACAAAGTAATTTTAGAATTATTATTTATGTAAATCAATTAAATAATCATTAACAAATCCATAAAATTTTATCATTGAAATATAATAATTTTGAGCTAGAAATATTCGTCATTTATGCTATAATCGTTTTAGACACAGCAATGTGTTCAAATTTTCATCTATTCGTAAGTTAGCCTTCGGGCTGACTTTTTATTTCCATTATTCACATGTTAATCTTGTTGTTGTTTAGGCAGGTACTTCGGTACTTGCCTATTTTTT
>NZ_KV839073.1:0-56108 GCF_001838845.1 Staphylococcus sp. HMSC36A10 | reverse complement strand
GGCAGGTACTTCGGTACTTGCCTATTTTTTTATGCAAATTTTAAAAAACACTTGACTAATAAACATTTGTTTAGTATAATTATATTTGTAGGTTAGTTGATGACTTACAAATTATGTGTAAGGAGGTGAAAAGCCTCATGCTAGACATAATAAAAACACTTCTAGAACATCAAGTATTGGCAGTACTGATAATTCCAGAAGTGTTAAAACAACTTAGAGAATGGCATCTCGGCTACCTAGACCGAAAGCCAAACAACAAAGATTAACATTATGCTTGGAGCCTGATGGCTCCTCCTTACACTTATATAATATAATATTATTTGGAGGTTTTCAATTATGACAGAACAAATGTATTTAATATTGTTTTTATTAAGCCTACCATTGTTATTATTTATCGGGAGAAAAACACATTTTTATTGTTTAGATAAAAAGAATGGACGTAGATAATATGAGTGATTATAAATTAAAAATAATTGAATTGATCAAAAGTGATATAACAGGTTACCAAATTCACAAACAAACTGGCGTAGCGCAATATGTAATTTCACAATTAAGGCAAGGAAAGCGCGAAGTAGATAACTTAACTTTAAATACAACTGAAAAACTATACAGTTACGCACGACAAGTGTTATAATATAAATGTGAAATGGTCATTCTTGAAATGACTCGGTCGCTACTGGCACAGAACGTTTAAAGTGTCACCACAACATGAACTGAGAATTCATATGACGTTGCTGACGAGCGACAAAGCTCTGTGTTCCTGGATAGGAGTAAGTTTGTGTGGTGGTGCATAACAAGTCGCTGAAATATTTGCGACATAATAAAGCATATTATCGGTTTTATTAAGTGCTAAAGGCACACCTTAACCACCCATACTAGTTACTGGGTGGTTGTTTTTTGTTCGCCATTATGTTCTGTCTACTAAACTCAGATTATCTCATATATTATTTATATAGACGTTAATGTAGGAGGAAAATATATGGACGAAAATGAAAGACTTAATGTTGAATTAAATAAAAGTAATGATTATATTTTTGGTGAAAGCTATGAAATATTTTATGCTAACGCTTTAGATGTGCAGGTAAGCATCACAGATCTTATGGTGGATTTCAAACAACATACCCCTAGCGGATTTTTAAGTAATAAAAAAATTATTATGAATCCTAGTCTAGCAAAGCAATTAAATAAAGCTTTAGAACAAGCTTTATCACAATATGAAAATATGCACGGAACAATTAAAGATATTGATACTCTTCAAAATGAAATGAGCAAAATTTATGGCGATGAATAATATCGTTAAAATCAATAATCATCAACGATATGATAGGTATAGTGTAGGTGGTAGTGAGTTTTATACAAGTGATAGTATTGGTGGAAACCTAGCCTTTAAAAAAGTGGAGGGTGGTAATATGAGTTATGAATACATTACTAGACCGGAATTTGAGGAACACAAAAGGCACTTAGATACTAGATTTGATAAAGTTGAAGACAGTATAAAAAAGTCACAAATTTCGTTGAGTAAAGACATAGACTTAGCAATAAAAAATTTGAAAGATGAAATCAACGATAAAAAATTAACTAGTAATCGCTTTTGGATAGGTATAGCTGCACCTACTGTTGTAAGTATTATCGGTATTATAATAGGTGTATTTTTTAAATAACAAGGCGATTCATGTTAAATAAAACATAGATATATTAAATTCGGTTTTTTAATACAACAAAACCACACCACCTATTAATTTAGGAGTGTGGTTATTTTAATATATGAAGCTAAAATAACTACAAATGATACCATTTTTGATACCAAAAAATAATAACCTCAAAATTTCGAGAGAAATAACTTCGTTTTAAATCGCATTAAATCAATGTTTCTATAAAAATAAGTCCTTAAAAATTAGTTTTTTCAATCGAAATGGAAGGTAGTATTGGATAGCTTTAAACCGCGTTGTTAAGCCATTCTTGACTTCCGAAAATGGCTATTGATACCATTTTGATACTGAATATAACAAAAAGCCACATTACTGTGGCTTTTTTTGTTTTATAACTAAATCGGATTGATAGATAAGCTTTGTACTTATTTATATCAGTTCGATTTTTTGATTGGTGTAAAAAATAATCATTGATGGTGGATAAAGCGACAACACAAATACAACATGATTGTGGCATTAGAGTGCTGGTCTTTATTAAATTAATTGAAAGCTACATCAAATATTCTTTAGATAATTCGATATTAGTTCGATTAAGATTCGTTGTATAAGTGAGTTAAAATAAGAAAACTATTAATAATATTAAGTTCACTACAGATGTTGCTAATGGACCATAAGTTTTAAAGACATCTTCACTTTTATAACCAACAATCGCATCTAAAAATTGAACTAAGATCATTGCAATGGATATAGTTATCAAAAATATAGCACTATGAATGACTAAAGAAAAAATAGCTAATAAAAATAAAGGTAAGCTTCGACTAAGTGCATAATATGCATTTATATTATGGCTAGATGCACATGCTTGAATTGAATAACCTAAACTTACACTGGCACTGATTATTGTAAATATTGCTAAAACAAAATACATGTTAATCCTTCTTTCTATATTTGGATATAAACAAGTACTTGTCTAAAGTTATTTAAAAGATAATTAGAATAAATTTATGAGAAACTGGTTGTTATCATTATAATGGTTTCAAATGATTATAACTATGTCATAAACTGAATTTGTTGAAATTTTTCATTATGCAAATTTATTAATAACAAACAGCTCGAACTATAGCATCATTTTACTAATGAATGCATTAAAGTAACTATGACTAAAAATGCATATTAATTATCATTATTAAGACTATTATATATAATGAATTTTAACTGGTTTATTAAACGAGAACGTCGGGAATTAAGTAACTACAATAAAAATAAGATATGACAATAAGGAGACTACACGCGTGATCATTGCCATAATTATATTGATATTTATTTCGTTTTTCTTTTCAGGAAGCGAGACGGCATTAACGGCTGCCAATAAAACAAAATTTAAAACTGAAGCTGACAAAGGTGATAAAAAAGCAAAAGGCATTGTAAAGTTACTTGAAAAACCAAGTGAGTTTATTACAACGATTCTAATTGGGAATAATGTCGCGAATATTTTATTACCAACACTTGTTACAATTATGGCTTTACGTTGGGGGATTAGCGTTGGTATTGCATCAGCTGTTTTAACAGTTGTTATCATTTTGATTTCCGAAGTGATTCCCAAGTCTGTCGCTGCAACATTTCCAGATAAAATAACAAGGCTTGTATATCCAATTATTAATATTTGTGTCATTGTGTTTCGCCCTATCACATTACTTTTAAATAAGTTGACGGACAGTATTAATCGAAGTTTATCTAAGGGTCAACCTCAAGAACATCAATTTTCAAAAGAAGAATTTAAAACAATGTTAGCAATTGCTGGACATGAAGGTGCTTTAAATGAAATTGAGACGAGTAGGTTGGAAGGTGTCATTAATTTTGAAAATTTAAAAGTAAAAGATGTAGATACAACACCTAGAATTAATGTGACGGCATTTGCTTCAAATGCGACATACGAAGAAGTTTATGAAACGGTTATGAATAAGCCATACACTAGATATCCAGTGTACGAGGGAGATATTGATAACATTATTGGAGTGTTTCATTCTAAATATCTGTTGGCTTGGAGTAATAAAAAAGAAAATCAAATTACAAACTATTCAGCTAAGCCATTATTTGTGAATGAACACAATAAAGCTGAATGGGTATTACGTAAGATGACTATTTCTAGAAAACATTTAGCAATTGTGTTGGACGAATTTGGTGGTACTGAAGCGATAGTGTCACATGAAGACTTAATTGAAGAATTATTAGGTATGGAAATTGAAGATGAGATGGATAAAAAGGAAAAAGAAAAACTTTCTCAACAGCAAATTCAATTTCAACAACGGAAAAATCGCAACGTATCTATATAAGGAGCGAACAGCTATGTGGAATAAGAATCGACTTACTCAAATGTTAAGTATTGAATATCCAATTATACAAGCAGGTATGGCAGGAAGTACGACACCGAAATTAGTTGCATCAGTAAGTAACAGTGGTGGGTTAGGCACAATAGGCGCAGGTTACTTTAATACGCAGCAATTGGAAGATGAAATAGATTATGTACGCCAATTAACGTCAAATTCTTTTGGCGTAAATGTCTTTGTACCAAGTCAACAATCATATACTAGTAGTCAAATTGAAAATATGAATGCATGGTTAAAACCTTATCGACGCGCATTACATTTAGAAGAGCCGGTTGTAAAAATTACCGAAGAACAACAATTTAAGTGTCATATTGATACGATAATTAAAAAGCAAGTGCCTGTATGTTGTTTTACTTTTGGAATTCCAAGCGAATCTATTATAAAAAGATTGAAAGAAGCAAACATTAAGCTAATAGGTACAGCAACAAGTGTTGATGAAGCTATTGCGAATGAAAAAGCGGGTATGGATGCTATCGTTGCTCAAGGTAGTGAAGCAGGTGGACATCGTGGTTCATTTTTAAAACCTAAAAATCAATTACCTATGGTTGGAACAATATCTTTAGTGCCACAAATTGTAGATGTCGTTTCAATTCCGGTCATTGCCGCTGGTGGAATTATGGACGGTAGAGGAGTTTTGGCAAGTATTGTCTTAGGTGCAGAAGGGGTACAAATGGGCACTGCATTTTTAACATCACAAGATAGTAATGCATCAGAACTACTACGAGACGCAATTATAAATAGTAAAGAAACAGATACAGTCGTTACAAAAGCGTTTAGTGGAAAGCTTGCACGCGGTATCAACAATAGGTTTATCGAAGAAATGTCCCAATACGAAGGCGACATCCCAGATTATCCAATACAAAATGAGCTAACAAGTAGCATAAGAAAAGCCGCGGCAAACATCGGCGACAAAGAGTTAACACATATGTGGAGTGGACAAAGCCCGCGACTAGCAACAACGCATCCCGCCAACACCATCATGTCCAATATAATCAATCAAATTAATCAAATCATGCAATATAAATAATCGAATCGACCGCAATCCACAAAAGCACAAGCACCCCCAAACATTATTTTAGTGCTTGCCATTTTTGTGGATTGCGTTTCTATTTTACCAATCTAGTCAAACGAAATTATCAAACTAAAGTTCGCTGAAATGATTATGATAAAAGTTATATGGTATGATGACATTGGTGATATATATGATAAACATCGGATTAACAGGTTGGGGTGATCACTATTCATTATATGAAGATTTAGAACGCCAAACCGATAAACTTAAAACATATGCTGGACATTTTCCGGTTGTCGAATTAGATGCGACATACTATGCGATACAACCGGAAAGAAATATATTGAAATGGATAAAAGAAACGCCTGATACATTTGAATTTGTGGTCAAAATTCATCAAGCACTCACATTGCATGCAGACTACAAAACATTTGCAGATACAAGGCAAGAACTATTTGATCAATTTAAGAATATGTTAGAGCCCTTACATACACAGAAAAAATTAGCAATGGTATTGGTTCAATTTCCGCCATGGTTTGACTGCAATGCACAAAATATCAAATATATTTTGTATGTAAGACAGCAATTACAAGCATTTCCAATGTGTGTAGAATTTAGGCATCAATCATGGTTTAGTGATGCATTTAAAGAACAAACATTGGCATTTTTAACAGAACATCAAATCATTCATGCAGTAGTTGATGAACCACAAGTGAAAGATGGCAGTGTACCTTTAGTCAATCGAATCACAAATGAAATTGCGTTTGTACGTTATCATGGACGTAATCATTACGGTTGGACTAAGAAAGATATGTCAGATCAAGAATGGCGCGATGTACGCTATTTATATGATTATAATGAGCAAGAATTAATAGACTTGGCACAAAAGGCACAAATATTAGCACAAAAAGCTAAGAAAGTTTACGTCATATTTAACAATAATTCTGGTGGTCATGCAGCAAATAATGCCAAAACATATCAGCGATTATTGAATATAGAATATGAAGGGTTAGCACCACAACAATTAAAATTATTTTAAGAGGCGACGACTATGTTATTAACAATTACATTATTAGTTTTAATCGGAGGTTTGTCAGCGATTATAGGGTCTATCGTAGGCATTGGAGGCGGTATTATTATCGTTCCAACAATGGTTTACCTCGGTGTTGAACATGGATTACTACATAATATTACAACACAAGTAGCGATAGGGACGTCTTCAGTCATTCTAATTGTGACAGGACTTTCTTCATCACTTGGATATTTAAAAACAAAACAAGTTGATATTAAAAATGGTTCCATCTTTTTATTTGGACTATTACCAGGTTCATTGCTTGGGTCCTTCATTAGTAGATATTTAACATTTGAGTCATTTAATTTATATTTTGGTATCTTTTTAATTTTCGTAGCCATTTTATTAATGGTAAGAAATAAGATTAAACCGTTTAAAATTTTCGATAAACCCAAGTATGAAAAGACTTATGTAGACGCTAAAGGTAAAACATATCATTATAGTGTTCCACCATTGTTTGCTTTTATTACAACGTTTTTAATTGGTATATTGACAGGTTTATTTGGTATTGGAGGTGGCGCACTAATGACGCCACTAATGCTTATTGTATTTAGATTTCTACCTCATGTAGCTGTTGGAACAAGTATGATGATGATTTTCTTTTCAAGTGTCATGAGTTCTATAGGGCACATTGCTCAAGGTCACGTAGCTTGGGGTTATGCAATCATTTTAATTATTTCTAGTTATTTTGGTGCGAAAATCGGTGTCAAAGTGAATCAATCAATTAAGTCAGATACGGTAGTAACATTATTGAGAACAGTAATGTTGTTAATGGGTATATATTTAATTATTCGTGCGTTGATTTAATACAACTTTAAAAGGAGGACGTCAATTTGAGGCTTACAATTTATCATACGAACGATATTCATAGTCATTTACATGAATACGAACGCATTAAAGCATATATGGCAGAACATCGGCCACGACTTAATCATCCTTCTTTATATGTTGATCTAGGTGATCATGTAGATTTATCCGCACCTATAACTGAAGCAACTTTAGGTAAAAAGAATGTGGCATTACTAAATGAAGCAAAATGTGATGTTGCAACAATCGGTAATAATGAAGGGATGACCATTTCACACGAAGCTTTAAATCACCTTTACGACGAAGCAAAATTTATAGTGACATGTAGCAATGTTATAGATGAATCAGGTCATTTACCAAATAATATCGTTTCTTCTTATATTAAGGACATAGACGGTGTGAAAATACTATTCGTTGCAGCGACAGCACCTTTTACCCCATTTTATCGTGCACTAAATTGGATTGTTACCGATCCACTTGAATCTATAAAAGAAGAAATTGAACTTCAACGAGGTAAATTTGATGTATTAATCGTGCTAAGTCATTGTGGCATTTTCTTCGATGAAACATTATGCCAAGAATTGCCTGAAATTGATGTCATTTTTGGTAGTCATACGCATCATTATTTTGAACATGGTGAAATCAATAATGGTGTACTGATGGCGGCAGCTGGAAAGTATGGTAATTATCTTGGAGAGGTTAATTTAACTTTTGAGGCACATAAAGTAGTACATAAAACTGCAAAGATTATTCCTTTAGAAACATTACCTGAAGTTGAAACTTCATTTGAAGAAGAAGGAAAAACGTTAATGTCCAATTCAGTAATTCAACATCCAGTAGTGCTTAAGCGTAGTATGAATCACATAACTGAAGCTGCATACTTATTAGCTCAAAGTGTTTGTGAGTATACACATGCACAATGTGCCATCATCAATGCTGGCTTACTCGTTAAAGATATTGTAAAAGATGAAGTGACAGAATATGACATTCATCAAATGTTACCGCATCCGATTAATATGGTAAGGGTTAGACTTTTTGGTGTGAAATTAAAAGAGATTATAGCTAAAAGTAATAAACAAGAATATATGTATGAACATGCACAAGGTTTGGGTTTCAGAGGGAATATATTTGGAGGATATATTCTTTATAATTTAGGGTACATTCATTCTACAGGGCGTTACTATCTGAATGGAGAAGAAATCGAAGACGACAAAGAATATGTACTAGGTACGATAGATATGTATACGTTCGGTCGTTATTTCCCAACATTGAAAGAATTACCAAAAGAGTATTTAATGCCAGAGTTTTTAAGAGATATATTTAAAGAAAAATTATTGGAATATTAAAAAGTAAGATTATTGGATTTTCATTTGTCATGAATTTCGATATAATGTTTAAAGATACACTTAACAGGAGGGTATGTGTTGTTATGGCGACAAAAAACGAGGAAATATTACGTAAACCGGATTGGTTGAAAATAAAATTAAATACCAACGAAAACTATACAGGACTTAAGAAGATGATGAGGGAAAAAAATCTTAATACTGTATGTGAAGAAGCTAAATGTCCTAATATACATGAATGTTGGGGTGCACGTCGTACAGCGACATTTATGATTTTAGGTGCCGTATGTACAAGAGCTTGTCGTTTTTGTGCGGTTAAGACAGGTTTACCTAATGAACTTGATTTAAATGAGCCTGAACGTGTAGCTGAATCAGTTGAATTAATGAATTTGAAACACGTTGTTATCACTGCTGTTGCGCGTGATGATTTAAGAGATGCTGGTTCAAATGTTTATGCTGAGACAGTACGTAAAGTTAGAGAAAGAAATCCATTTACAACGATTGAAATTTTACCATCAGATATGGGCGGGGACTATGATGCGTTAGAAACATTAATGGCGTCAAGACCTGACATTTTAAACCATAATATTGAAACTGTTCGTCGCTTAACACCGAGAGTTCGTGCGCGTGCGACTTACGACAGAACATTAGAGTTTTTACGTCGTTCAAAAGAATTACAACCGGATATCCCAACTAAATCAAGTATTATGGTTGGATTAGGTGAAACTATAGAAGAAATTTATGAAACGATGGATGATTTACGTGCGAATGATGTAGATATTTTAACGATTGGTCAATATTTACAACCTTCACGTAAACATTTAAAGGTTCAAAAATATTACACGCCTTTAGAGTTTGGTAAATTAAGAAAAGTGGCAATGGATAAAGGGTTTAAACATTGCCAAGCTGGACCTTTAGTACGTAGTTCTTATCATGCGGATGAGCAAGTAAATGAAGCTGCTAAAGAAAAGCAACGCCAAGGTGAGGCACAGTTAAATAGTTAATATTTAACCATTAATAAGGCATAAAGGCTTAGTTTGTACAAAACGAACGTGTCATAGAAGTAATCATTATTTTTATGAAACACTAAAAGTATAAACTGAGCCTTTCATTGTCATAGATAGGTGAAGAATTTGATAAAAGTAGATCAACATTACTTTGAATTAATAGAAAATTATCGCGAATGTTTTAATGAAGAACAATTTATTGCTAGGTATTCAGATATTTTAGATAAATATGATTACATAGTTGGTGACTATGGTTACGATCAATTACGATTAAAAGGTTTTTACAAAGATTCTAATAAAAAAGCAGAGATGAGTAAACGTTTTTCAAATATTCAAGATTACATATTTGAATATTGTAACTTTGGTTGTCCTTACTTTGTATTAAGACATTTGTCTAAACAAGAGGTTAAAAAGTTAATCGAAGAAGTTCATCCGTCTGATGTGATAGATGACGACAATAAACTTCAAGATGTGAAGATTAAGCCAACCATTCAAGATACTGAACATTAATAAAACCCTTAGCTAGATTGAAAATGGGAATCATGCAATTCAAGCATGGACCTGTAATCTAGTTAGGGGTTTTTATCTTTAATGAATGACTTCATTTAAATACTCAGTAATTTCATCGCCTTCTTCAGCATTTACACCTAAAATATGAGCGATATAGCCTTCTTCTTTTAAATCATCAGTACCGATAATACCGAATTTATTTGTTTGCATATTAAGTACGAGTGTCTTACCATAATGTCTATTTGTATGGACTAACATCAAATCATATCGACTATGCTCGCCAACAAAACCAACAAACTGAACTTGACTCTCTTCGTTGTCATCATATAAATACATATCAATCATTTTGTAGCGACTCCTTTTAAAAGTAGTAAAGTTAGTATAACGACAAATGAAGTATACTGCAAAATTATGATAATATATAAGTGAGAGGTGACAAGGAATGTATTTTGTAGACAAAGATAAACTAACTCAGAAATTAGCCTATTTACAAGCATTAACTGATGATTATCATGAGAGCAAGCACAATCATTATGCATTTGAACGCATTGCTCAAATGTTGATAGAATCATCGGTAGATATAGGGAATATGATTATCGATGCATTTATTTTAAGGGATCCTGGTAATTATAAAGATGTGATTGATATATTAGAACTAGAAAATGTTATTACTAAAGAAACACAGCAGGCGATTAATAAAACTGTCGGTATTCGTAAACAATTTACATATGATTACACAGCCTTAGATATTAAGATTATCATGCCAATGTTTGATGACGCATTACCTTATTACAAACAATTTATTACAGAAGTAACGACATTTTTACATCAAGAAAATGTACCAGTAACAGCTTTTGGTAAAGGAGAAAATCAATAATGAAACAGTATAAAGCGTATTTAATCGATTTAGATGGCACAATGTATATGGGAACAGATGAGATTGATGGAGCAAAACAATTCATCGATTATTTAAATGTAAAAGGCATTCCTCATTTATACGTAACTAATAATTCAACAAAAACACCTGAGCAAGTAACTGAAAAATTACGTGAAATGCACATTGATGCTAAACCAGAAGAGGTTGTAACGTCAGCGTTAGCCACTGCTGATTATATTTCAGAACAATCACCAGGAGCATCAGTATATATGTTAGGTGGGAGTGGTTTAAATACTGCGTTAACCGAAGCGGGACTTGTCATTAAAAATGACGAGCATGTTGATTATGTAGTTATTGGACTTGACGAACAAGTTACATATGAAAAGCTTGCGATTGCAACGTTAGGTGTAAGAAATGGTGCAACATTTATTTCTACAAATCCTGATGTATCAATTCCTAAAGAGCGTGGTTTATTACCTGGTAATGGTGCTATTACAAGTGTTGTAAGTGTATCGACAGGTGTATCGCCACAATTTATTGGTAAACCAGAACCGATTATTATGGTTAAAGCATTAGAAATTTTAGGATTAGATAAATCCGAAGTTGCTATGGTAGGCGATTTGTACGATACCGATATTATGTCTGGTATTAACGTAGGTATGGATACGATTCATGTACAAACAGGTGTATCTACGTTAGAAGATGTGCAAAATAAAAATGTGCCACCAACGTATTCTTTTAAAGATTTAAATGAAGCAATAGCTGAATTAGAAAAATAGATATAGTCATTTTATAAAGTAGGTGAATTGATTTGGTAAAAATAGTTGTTTCGAGGAAAATTCCAGATAAATTTTATCAACAATTAAGTAAACTTGGTGACGTTGTTATGTGGCAAAAATCATTAGTGCCTATGCCTAAAGATCAATTTGTGACAGCACTTCGTGACGCAGATGCTTGTTTTATTACATTAAGTGAACAGATCGATGCAGAAATTTTAGCACAATCACCAAATTTAAAAGTAATTGCGAATATGGCTGTAGGATATGACAACATCGATGTTGAAAGTGCAACAGCGAATAACGTGGTTGTCACGAATACACCAAATGTACTTACTGAAACAACTGCAGAATTAGGATTTACATTAATGCTTGCTATAGCACGCCGTATTGTAGAAGCTGAAAAATATGTAGAAGCAGATGCATGGCAAAGCTGGGGTCCTTATTTATTGTCAGGTAAAGATGTCTTCAATTCAACTATTGGAATATATGGTATGGGAGATATTGGTAAAGCTTTTGCAAGAAGGTTGCAAGGGTTTAATACTAATATTCTTTATCATAATCGATCAAGACATAAAGATGCAGAGGCGGACTTTAATGCAACATATGTTTCTTTTGAAACGTTGTTAGCAGAAAGTGATTTTATCATCTGTACAGCGCCACTTACAAAAGAAACACATCATAAATTTAATGCTGAAGCATTTGAACAAATGAAAAATGATGCAATTTTTATTAATATCGGTAGAGGGCAAATTGTAGATGAAACAGCATTAATCGATGCACTAGACAATAAAGAAATTTTAGCATGTGGTTTAGATGTATTAGCAAATGAACCGATTGATCATACACATCCATTAATGGGACGTGATAATGTTCTGATTACACCACACATTGGTAGCGCATCAGTAACAACACGGGACAATATGATTCAATTATGTATTAATAATATAGAAGCGGTTATGACAAATCAGGTACCACATACTCCAGTAAATTGAAAATAAGTATGGTTTTTAATCATTGGTAAAACAAGCAAAGCAATTGTTAAATATGTTATGCTTGACTTGCGAATGTATATATTTGCGCTGATGATAATTCAATAACATTATAAACTCGTCATATTAATGTGATGAGTTTATTTAATTTTGACGTATATAACAAAATTGTTATATAGACTGTAATTGTTTATTGTTTAAATAACCTTTAAAATGAATGATGTTCTCAACAAAGTGTATCATTTACAATAATTGAGTGATGACAACCAATTACTATGTTGAATCTATAAAATTAAAATTGAATTTCATTATGAATATCGATATAATGAATTGTAAAAAACAAATTTTAAAACGTATTTTATATTGAACGGTCTTTATAAAGGCGTTTTTACTAAGAACTTTAAGAGGTGCAATATGAAATCTAAAAGTAAACAGCCACCTAATAAATATGTTGAAGCATTCAAACCATATTTATTAACACTATTGTATTTGGCAATATTTATTACTTTATATTTAATTTATGGCAGTGGCGACACACACAATAACTTCATTTATAATGAGTTCTAATGAGGGAGACTTAATATGACAGATATTATTAACAAGCTGCAAGCGTTTGCGGATGCAAATCCACAAAGCATTGCTGTTAGACACACAACTGATGAATTAACTTATCAACAGTTAATGGATGAGTCTAGTAAATTAGCACATCGATTACAAGGTAGTAAGAAACCGATGATTTTATTCGGTCACATGTCACCATATATGATTGTTGGGATGATTGGTGCCATTAAAGCAGGATGTGGATATGTACCTGTAGACACTTCAATTCCTGAAGACCGTATTAAAATGATTATTAACAAGGTTCAACCAGAGTTTGTATTTAATACGACTGATGAATCATTTGAAAGTTTAGAAGGCGAAGTATTTACAATAGAAGATATTAAAACATCTCAAGACCCAGTAATTTTTGATAGTCAGATTAAAGATAACGACACAGTATACACAATCTTTACATCTGGTTCTACTGGGGAACCTAAAGGTGTTCAAATTGAATATGCAAGTTTAGTTCAATTTACTGAGTGGATGTTAGAACTTAATAAATCAGGAAATGAACAACAATGGCTTAACCAAGCGCCATTTTCATTTGATTTATCTGTAATGGCTATTTATCCATGTTTAGCATCAGGCGGTACATTAAATCTTGTAGATAAAAACATGATTAATAAACCTAAATTATTAAATGAAATGCTAACAGCAACACCGATTAACATTTGGGTATCAACACCATCATTTATGGAAATGTGTTTATTATTACCAACGCTTAATGAAGAACAATATGGTAGTCTTAACGAATTCTTCTTCTGTGGTGAAATTCTACCTCACAGAGCAGCAAAAGCGTTAGTAAACCGTTTCCCAAGTGCGACGATTTACAACACATATGGTCCAACTGAAGCTACGGTAGCAGTTACAAGTATTCAAATTACACAAGAAATCTTAGATCAATATCCGACATTACCTGTTGGCGTTGAAAGACCAGGCGCAAGATTATCTACTACAGATGAAGGTGAACTTGTTATCGAAGGTCAAAGTGTAAGTTTAGGATACTTAAAAAATGACCAAAAAACAGCTGAAGTATTTAATTTCGATGACGGTATTCGTACATATCACACTGGTGATAAAGCGAAGTTTGAAAATGGTCAATGGTTCATTCAAGGTCGTATTGATTTCCAAATCAAATTGAATGGCTACAGAATGGAATTAGAAGAAATTGAAACACAATTACGCCAGTCTGAGTTCGTAAAAGAAGCGATTGTTGTACCTGTATATAAAAATGATAAAGTTATTCATTTAATTGGTGCAATTGTGCCAACGACTGAAGTTACGGACAATGCAGAAATGACTAAAAATATTAAAAATGACTTGAAATCACGCTTACCAGAGTATATGATTCCTAGAAAGTTTGAATGGATGGAACAATTGCCATTGACTTCAAATGGTAAAATTGACAGAAAGAAAATTGCAGAGGTAATTAACGGATGATTCCATATGGTGATTTTACATTCTTCTTAATTGCTTTAATTGCATTATTACCAGTCATTATACTTGGATTTTTAGGTAAGCGAAGTTACATTTATAATGGCGTAGTTACAGCATTTATGATTGTGTTAATCTTTTCTTCTGATAAACATAATCTGTTTGACCAAAAGTATTTAAGTGTTCAATTAATTAGTTTTATTATTTACGTCGTATGGCAAGTTTTATTGATAATGTTTTATTATCATTCAAAACCAAAAAATAATTCATTTTCAAAATTTGTAACTGTAATGGTTTTATCAATATTGCCATTAGCACTTGTGAAAGTGTTACAAAGTACATGGTTAGGTGGACATCAGATTCACTTCCATGAAAGTAAATTAATTGAATTTGTTGGTTTCTTAGGAATTTCTTATGTTACATTCAAAAGTGTGCAGTTAATTATGGAAATTCGTGATGGTTCTATCAAAGAAATTAAAGTATGGAAATTAATTCAATTTATTTCATTCTTCCCAACGATTTCATCTGGACCAATCGATCGTTACAAACGTTTCGTTAAAGACGATAAAAAAGTACCAACAGGCAATGAATATCGTGAATTAGTATTAAAAGCAATTCACATGATTATGCTTGGTTTCTTGTATAAATATATTGTTGCTTACTTTATTAACACATATGCAATCATGCCGTTACAATTAGACTTACATGGCTTTGTCAATTTGTGGTTATATATGTACGCATACAGCTTATATTTATTCTTTGACTTTGCAGGTTATAGTTTATTTGCGATAGCATTTAGTTATTTATTCGGTATTAAAACACCACCAAACTTCGATAAACCTTTCAAAGCGAAAAATATTAAAGATTTCTGGAATAGATGGCATATGACATTATCATTCTGGTTCAGAGATTGTATTTACATGAGATCTTTATTCTACATGTCTCGTAAAAAATTATTGAAGAGTCAATTTGCAATGTCTAACGTGGCATTCTTAATCAACTTCTTCATAATGGGAATTTGGCATGGTATCGAAGTGTATTACATTGTTTATGGTTTATACCATGCAGCATTGTTTATAGGTTATGGCTATTATGAACGTTGGCGTAAGAAACATCCGCCACGTTGGCAAAATGGTTTCACAACAGCACTTAGCATTGTGATTACATTCCACTTTGTAACATTTGGCTTTTTAATCTTCTCAGGTAAACTTATATAATAAAGGAGAATTTAATTATGGAATTTAGAGAACAAGTATTAAATTTATTAGCAGAAGTAGCAGAAAATGATATTGTAAAAGAAAATCCAGACGTAGAAATTTTTGAAGAAGGTATTATTGATTCTTTCCAAACAGTTGGATTATTATTAGAGATTCAAAATAAACTTGATATCGAAGTATCTATTATGGACTTTGATAGAGATGAGTGGGCAACACCAAATAAAATCGTTGAAGCATTAGAAGAGTTACGATGAAATTAAAACCTTTTTTACCCATTTTAATTAGTGGAGCGGTATTCATTGTCTTTCTATTATTACCTGCTAGTTGGTTTACAGGATTAGTAAATGAAAAGACTGTAGAAGATAATAGAACTTCATTGACAGATCAAGTACTAAAAGGCACACTCATTCAAGATAAGTTATACGAATCAAACAAGTATTATCCTATATACGGCTCTAGTGAATTAGGTAAAGATGACCCATTTAATCCTGCAATTGCATTAAATAAGCATAACGCCAACAAAAAAGCATTCTTATTAGGTGCTGGTGGTTCTACAGACTTAATTAACGCAGTTGAACTTGCATCACAGTATGATAAATTAAAAGGTAAGAAATTAACATTTATTATTTCACCACAATGGTTTACAAACCATGGTTTAACGAATCAAAACTTTGATGCTCGTATGTCTCAAACTCAAATTAATCAAATGTTCCAGCAGAAAAACATGTCTACTGAATTAAAACGTCGTTATGCACAACGTTTATTACAGTTTCCACATGTACACAATAAAGAATACTTGAAATCTTATGCTAAAAACCCTAAAGAAACTAAAGATAGTTATATTTCTGGTTTTAAAGAGAATCAATTGATTAAAATAGAAGCGATTAAATCATTGTTTGCAATGGATAAATCTCCATTAGAACATGTTAAACCTGCTACAAAACCAGACGCTTCTTGGGATGAGATGAAACAAAAAGCAGTTGAAATTGGTAAAGCTGATACTACATCGAATAAATTTGGTATTAGAGATCAATACTGGAAATTAATTCAAGAAAGTAAGCGTAAAGTTAGACGTGACTACGAATTCAATGTTAATTCTCCAGAATTCCAAGATTTAGAATTACTTGTAAAAACAATGCGTGCTGCTGGTGCAGATGTTCAATATGTAAGTATTCCATCAAACGGTGTATGGTATGACCACATTGGTATCGATAAAGAACGTCGTCAAGCAGTTTATAAAAAAATCCATTCTACTGTTGTAGATAATGGTGGTAAAATTTACGATATGACTGATAAAGATTATGAAAAATATGTTATCAGTGATGCCGTACACATCGGTTGGAAAGGTTGGGTTTATATGGATGAGCAAATTGCGAAACATATGAAAGGTGAACCACAACCTGAAGTAGATAAACCTAAAAATTAAAATACAAATAGCACATAACTCAACGATTTTGATTGAGCGTATGTGCTATTTTTATATTTTAAATTTCATAGAATAGAATAGTAATATGTGCTTGGATATGTGGCAATAATAAAATAATTAATCAGATAAATAGTATAAAATAACTTTCCCATCAGTCCAATTTGACAGCGAAAAAAGACAGGTAATAACTGATTATAAATAATTCAGTATTCCTGTCTTTGTTGTTATTCATAATATGTTCTGTTAACTTAATATCTTTATATTAGAATACTTGTTCTACTTCTATTACACCAGGCACTTCTTCGTGTAATGCACGCTCAATACCAGCTTTAAGAGTGATTGTAGAACTTGGGCATGTACCACATGCACCATGTAATTGTAATTTAACAATACCGTCTTCCACGTCAATCAATGAGCAGTCGCCACCATCACGTAATAAAAATGGACGAAGACGTTCAATAACTTCTGCTACTTGATCAAACATCGTTGTATCTTCAGTAGGCATCAGGCAAGTCTCCTTTCGAGAGATGAATTTGATAATCTTTATTAGTATATTATAATAGATAGTGTAATAAAAATCTATCAAACCAATGGGGGATAAATATATGGAGCACGTGAGTGTGGTAGTATATGGGGCAGATGTTATATGTGCAAGTTGCGTTAATGCGCCAACATCGAAAGATATTTATGACTGGCTACAGCCGCTATTAAAAAGAAAATACCCAAATATATCATTTAAATATACGTATATAGATATTACAAAAGATAATGACAACTTAACAGATCATGATTTACAATTTATTGAAAGAATAGAACAAGATGAACTATTTTATCCATTAATTACAATGAACGATGAATATGTAGCAGATGGTTATATACAAACAAAGCAAATCACTCGATTTATAGACCAAAAGCTTGTGAATGAATAATATACACATAACTAAAAGCAATGTCAGTAATAGTGTGAACTGACATTGCTTTTTAATTTTAACCATTATGATATTTATATAACCAAAGTACGCCGGATTTTAAAATAGAAGCGAGTCGTCCTGTTACAGTGCGGTCCATGATATATGCAAAACCTTGCTTATCTCCTAATGACCCAACGATACCTTGTACCTTTAGTTCCGGCATTTTGTCAGGTAATGGTTCATTTAGCCATTGCTTTTTAAGCACATCGGCAATTTGATCACCTTGAACTTCGGCTAACTGAGCACTTGGCGCATGTGGTAAATCAGCACAATCACCAACTACATAGACGTTACGATATGTTGGTACTTGATGATACTGGTTAACTATCACGCGTCCATTACTATTTATATCAATCGGCAAGTTACGAACAACTTCAACAGGTTGAATTCCTGCTGTCCATACAACTAAATCAATATCTTTAGGTTCATCACAGTTATATATTTTACCAGGTTCAACTTTATTAATATTTGAATTTGGAACAACGGTAACATTATTTTTGGCGAACCATTTCGCAACATACTTACTTAATTTTTCTGGAAAATTTCTTAAAATTCGCGGCCCACGGTCATAAAGATATATTTCCAAGTCTGATCTACTTTCTCTTAATTCGCTGGCAAGTTCTATGCCGCTTAATCCAGCACCAACGATACCGACTTTAGCACCTTCTGGTAGTTCACTAATACTATGGAAAGTATCCCGAGCCTTTGAGAGTGTTTGAATACTATGTGTATATTCTTCGGCTCCTGGAACGTTATGATATTTATCTTCACATCCTAAACCAATGATTAGCTCATCATAATCAATTTTAGAATTACCGACTGAGACAATTTGAGCATCTAAATCTATGTCGTTAATTTCACCATAAACTGTATTCACTTGTGGATGATTAGGGAATTTCATACGAACATCTTTATCTGATTTCGTGCCCGCAGCTAAAGCATAAAATTCTGGTTTCAATCCATGAAATGGCATACGATCAACTAATGTGACTGTATAATCTTGTGGTAAAGAAGTAGTTAAAATGCGTGACATGATACGCATATTACCATATCCGCCGCCTAACAAAACTAAGTTTTTCATAATGAAGTACCCCTTTTATATGTTAATATTTACTTTAATTTTGAAAAGATCAAAGTGCATAGATATATTTGTTAATGAACAGTTATAAAATGCAAGTGTCTTTGATTCATCAATAACCCCTAAAAAAGTAAATATGTATTTATATGCTTATTATATATTTTTTTGAAAATGACTACAAATAAATATTTGTACTAACTAAGGCACTATTACATAACTGGGATAAGAAACATCAGTTGTTGCTAATTGAGCACATCATGTTAAAATACCAGTTTTAAAATGCTATAATATTGTAACAAATGAAATAAGAAGGTGAAGTATGAATCCGATCGTAGAATTTTGTCTCTCTAACATGGCAAAAGGTGGAGATTATGTTTTTAATCAACTGGAAAATGACCCAGATGTCGATGTGTTAGAGTATGGTTGCCTGACACATTGTGGTATATGTTCAGCCGGGTTGTATGCTTTAGTAAATGGTGATATTGTTGAAGGTGATTCGCCGGAAGAATTATTACAAAATATATATGCACATATAAAAGAAACTTGGATTTTTTAAGGAGGAGTTATCATGCCAACAGTTATATTAACAGAAGCAGCTGCTTACGAAGTAAAAGATATGCTTAAAGCAAATGAAATGCCAGATGGCTATTTAAAAATTAAAGTGAATGGTGGCGGGTGCACTGGTTTAACATACGGTATGGGTGCAGAAGAAGCACCTGGTGAAAATGATGAAGTCTTAGAATACTTTGGATTAAAAGTATTAGTAGACAAAAAAGATGCACCCGTATTAAATGGTACGACTATTGATTTTAAGCAATCATTAATGGGTGGCGGTTTCCAAATCGACAATCCTAATGCAATTGCTTCATGTGGCTGTGGTAGTTCATTTAGAACTGCAAAAGTTGCAGGTAATCCTGAAAATTGCTAATAAAATAACTTTTTAATGGTTAACCCAATTTTTGGGATACAAATTGATATCAATAACGATTAAGGACATATTTGATTATGTCCTATTTTTGCGTAAAGATATTTTGTTTTATTAAAAAGCTTATTGAAAATTAAGAATCTGACTATAAATAGTATTTTAAATGATCGTGATAGCGGATACATTTTTAATCGAAATCAGGCTACGAAAAAATTAATTAATTTTTTCACAATCTGACTGAATCTTGCTTGAAAATATAACATAAAAGCTATAGAATTAGTATTGGATTAAAAATGTCTTTTTTGTGAACATCACAGGTTTTTACATAATTTAAAAGACTTAAATAACAAAATGATGATAAACTAGTATACATTGTGGTAAAAGTAGTAATGACCAGTTGTTACTAGTAATTATCAGCATTTGGTTAAAAAAATATGAAAGCTTAGGTGAAATTAAATGGCTCAAGATCGTAAAAAAGTACTTGTACTTGGTGCTGGTTATGCAGGTTTACAAACTGTAACTAAATTGCAAAAAGCGATATCAACAGAAGAAGCAGAAATTACGCTTATTAATAAAAATGAATATCACTATGAAGCAACATGGTTACATGAAGCATCAGCAGGTACACTAAACTATGAAGATGTATTATATCCTGTGGAAAGTGTCTTGAAGAAAGACAAAGTGAACTTTGTTCAAGCAGAAGTAACAAAAATTGACCGTGATGCTAAAAAGGTAGAAACAAATCAAGGTATTTATGACTTTGATATTTTAGTAGTAGCATTAGGTTTCGTTAGTGAAACATTCGGCATCGAAGGTATGAAAGATCATGCTTTCCAAATTGAAAATGTTATCACAGCACGTGAATTATCACGTCATATCGAAGACAAATTTGCTAACTATGCAGCATCAAAAGAAAAAGATGATAACGATTTATCTATCTTAGTTGGTGGTGCTGGATTCACTGGTGTTGAATTCTTAGGTGAATTAACAGACAGAATTCCTGAATTATGTAGCAAATATGGTGTGGATCAAAATAAAGTTAAAATCACTTGTGTTGAAGCAGCACCTAAAATGTTACCAATGTTCTCAGAAGAATTAGTTAACCACGCAGTTAGCTACTTAGAAGACCGCGGTGTTGAATTTAAAATTGCTACACCAATCGTTGCTTGTAACGAAAAAGGTTTTGTAGTTGAAGTAGATGGTGAAAAACAACAATTAAATGCAGGTACTTCAGTATGGGCAGCTGGTGTACGTGGTAGTAAATTAATGGAAGAATCATTTGAAGGCGTTAAACGTGGACGTATCGTTACAAAGCAAGATTTAACAATCAATGGTTACGACAACATTTTTGTTATTGGTGACTGTTCAGCGTTTATCCCAGCTGGAGAAGAACGTCCATTACCAACTACAGCACAAATTGCAATGCAACAAGGTGAAAGTGTTGCTAAAAACATTAAACGCATCTTAAACGGTGAATCAACTGAAGAATTCGAATACGTTGATCGTGGAACTGTTTGTTCTTTAGGTTCACATGACGGTGTAGGTATGGTATTTGGTAAACCTATCGCTGGTAAAAAAGCAGCATTCATGAAAAAAGTGATTGATACACGTGCGGTATTCAAAATCGGTGGTATCGGTTTAGCATTCAAAAAAGGTAAATTCTAGGCTTTAAATAAAGTTTCAGCTAAACACATAAAATTAAATTATTCATTTATAAAGTCCTTCAGTGTCACTGAAGGGCTTTATTGTTGTACAATTTGAAGTGAGTAACATATCAAATCTAAGGAGGTACATTATGAATTTTAAATTAAATAACACACTAAGCAACGAAATAAATACATTGATTATTGGTATACCAGAACATTTAAATCAGTTAGAGCGCATTAGTTTTAATCATATCGATATTACAGAATCACTTGAAAGACTAAAACATCAACATATTATTGGTAGTAAAGTTGGGAAGATTTATACAACTGCATTTGATGTACAAGATCAAACATATCGTTTAATTACAGTTGGTTTAGGAAACTTAAAGACACGTAGTTATCAAGATATGTTGAAAATATGGGGACATCTTTTCCAATACATAAAGTCAGAACACATTGAAGATACGTATTTACTTATGGATTCATTTATTTCAAAATATGATCAGTTATCAGATGTATTAATGGCATGCGGTATTCAAAGTGAGCGTGCAACATATGAATTCGATCATTATAAATCAAGTAAGAAGGCACCGTTTAAGACGAATTTAAACCTTATTAGTGAATCATTAATTGAATTAGATTTTATTCATGAGGGTATCAGTATTGGCCAATCCATTAATTTGGCAAGAGACTTTAGTAATATGCCACCGAATGTATTAACACCACAAACATTTGCAGAAGATATTGTTAATCATTTTAAAAATACAAAGGTCAAAGTAGATGTTAAAGATTATGACACTTTAGTTTCTGAAGGATTCGGACTTTTACAAGCAGTAGGTAAAGGTAGTAAGCATAAACCGAGATTAGTAACCATCACATATAATGGCAAAGACAAAGATGAAGCACCAATTGCCTTAGTTGGTAAAGGTATAACGTATGATTCTGGTGGTTATAGTATTAAAACGAAGAATGGCATGGCTACAATGAAGTTTGACATGTGTGGCGCTGCGAATGTCGTTGGTATCATTGAAGCGGCTAGTCGTTTACAACTGCCTGTAAATATTGTCGGAGTGCTTGCGTGTGCTGAAAATATGATAAATGAAGCATCAATGAAGCCAGATGATGTATTTACAGCATTAAGTGGTGAAACTGTAGAAGTAATGAATACAGACGCTGAAGGTAGATTAGTCCTTGCAGATGCTGTGTTTTATGCAAATCAATATCAGCCTAGTGTGATTATGGACTTTGCTACATTAACGGGTGCAGCAATTGTTGCACTAGGCGATGATAAAGCTGCTGCATTTGAATCGAATAGTAAAGTGATATTAAACGATATATTACAAATAAGTTCTGAAGTCGATGAAATGGTATTTGAATTACCGATTACTGCAACCGAACGTGCAAGTATTAAACACAGTGATATCGCTGATTTAGTTAACCATACGAATGGACAAGGTAAAGCGCTATTTGCGGCAAGTTTTGTAACACATTTTAGTGGTCAAACACCTCACATTCATTTCGATATTGCAGGTCCAGCAACGACTAATAAAGCTTCATATAATGGTCCAAAAGGGCCAACAGGATTTATGATTCCGACGATAGTACAATGGTTAAAACAACAATAATTTAATTATTTGCCTGATACAACTTGTGTCTTGATATACATTTCTAATTTAACTCTTGAAAGTATAAAGGATCGCATTGTATCAGGCATTTTCATTGTTGTAAGAAAATATAAATCGCATATCCTTGTGAGCATAAATCAACTTGACTAGCATTGCAAAAAAATATTATAAGCATATGTTCATTCAGTCAACGACTACTAATATTGCATTTTAGAACTTAGGATTTTGATTGGTGTTCCAAGCTTGTAAAATTGTTTAATTTAATGAAAGCTAAAATTATTTTAAGAAAGACAATTAACTAAAAAATAAAGATTATTGGTATAGTTTGCTATTGACAGGTGTTAAAGCTACTGATACTATGTAGTCTATAAACGCTTTAGTTCGATATAGTGATAAAGGATGGTTGTCATATGATAAATGCAGTAGTAATAGCAGTAATTTTAATGATTGTGCTATGTTTATGTCGATTAAACGTAGTTATAAGCTTATTTATCAGTGCGCTAGTTGGTGGCTTAATTTCAGGCATGAGCATTGAAAAAGTTATAAATGTATTTGGGAAAAATATAGTCGATGGTGCTGAGGTAGCATTAAGCTATGCTTTATTAGGTGGATTTGCAGCATTAATTTCATACAGTGGTATCACAGACTATTTAGTAGGAAAAATTATAAATGCAATTCACGCTGAAAATAGTCGATGGTCAAGAGTTAAAGTCAAAGTGACAATAATCATTGTATTATTAGCTATGAGTATCATGAGTCAAAACTTAATTCCTGTACATATTGCATTCATTCCAATTGTCATCCCACCATTGTTAAGTCTGTTTAATGACTTAAAAATAGATAGACGTTTAATCGGTTTGATTATCGGTTTTGGTTTATGTTTCCCGTATGTGTTATTACCATATGGATTCGGTCAAATTTTCCAGCAAATTATTCAAAGTGGCTTTGCAAAGGCGAATCACCCAATTGAGTTTAATATGATTTGGAAAGCAATGCTTATTCCTTCAATGGGGTATATTGTTGGCTTACTTATCGGTTTATATGTATATCGTAAACCACGTGAATATGAAACACGTAAAATTTCAGATAGTGACAATGTTACAGAGTTAAAACCATATATCTTAATAGTAACAATTGTAGCAATACTAGCTACATTTTTAATACAAACATTTACAGATTCAATGATTTTTGGTGCACTGGCAGGGGTACTCGTATTCTTTATTTCACGTGCATATAATTGGTATGAATTAGATGCTAAGTTTGTTGAAGGTATTAAAATTATGGCTTATATTGGTGTAGTTATTTTAACAGCAAATGGATTTGCTGGTGTAATGAATGCTACTGGTGATATAGATGAATTAGTTAAAACTTTAACAAGTATTACTGGTGATAATAAATTATTTAGCATTATCATGATGTATGTGATAGGTTTAATTGTCACTTTAGGTATTGGATCATCATTTGCAACAATTCCTATTATCGCATCATTATTCATTCCTTTTGGAGCGTCAATTGGACTAGATACAATGGCATTAATCGCATTGATTGGAACAGCGAGTGCATTAGGTGACTCAGGTTCACCTGCAAGTGATTCAACATTAGGACCAACTGCGGGATTAAATGTTGATGGCCAACATGATCATATACGCGATACATGTGTACCAAACTTCTTGTTTTATAATATTCCTTTAATGATTTTCGGTACTATTGCTGCTATGGTACTATAAGCATAAAGAGGTGAAAATATGACTCATTTATTAGAGACATTTGAGATGTCAATAGATCACCAGGAAGATGGTTTAGTTGTTATTTCTATGCCTGTTACTGATAAAGTAAAACAACCATTTGGATATTTACATGGTGGTGCTTCGATTGCTTTAGGTGAAACAGCATGTTCATTAGGATCTGCTAATCTAATTGATACAACCAAATTTATTCCATTAGGTTTAGAGATGAATGCCAATCATATTCATTCTGCTAAAGATGGTCATGTTACTGCGACAGCTGAAATTATTCATCAAGGTAAGTCGACACATGTATGGGATATAAAAATTAAGAATGACAAAGAACAATTAATTACAGTTATGCGTGGTACAGTTGCTATTAAGCCTTTAAAATAAAAGAACTGCTAGCTGAAATGTTATGAGATATTCATAACTACGGCTAGCAGTTTTTTTATGCGCTATATTGTTGTAATTTTAGAAATGCTTGTTCAATGCGTTCGGCAGCTTTACGGCCACCCATAACATTTCTACCAAATGGTCCTAATTCTAAGTCTGCAAAGCATCCTGCGACAAATAGATTTGGTATCCATTCTAATTTTTCGGAAATAACAGGGTAATTACATTCGTTGATAGGTGCATCATAATTTTGTATTAATTGCTTAATAAGTGGTTGTGACATAAAATCTTGTTCAAAACCAGTTGCAACCATAATCTGTTGATATGGAACAGAATTATTTTCAGTGTTAATTAAACCATCACTAATTTGAGTGATAGGTGTTTTATGCACATTTATACGACCATTTTTAATATGTTTTTTAAGGCGTAAGTACAGTTCGTGAGGCATTGATCCTTTATGACGTTCACGTTGTACAATGGCATTTCTTTCAGGCATGCTTTTAGTACTTAAAAATGTAGACATATTCTTCGGACCTAACCAACCAGGATCAGCATCAAAGTCATGTATTTCAATATCTTTATTTAGCCATAAATGAATCTTTTTATCGTTATCATGATTTAACAATTTAAGTGCAAGATGTGCAGCCGTAATGCCACTACCAACGATATGATCGGTCTTATCATATACTACTTGATCATGTTCTTTCTCGAAGATATGATTTACATTCTGTTTGTCTTTTAAAATGTCAGGCATAAACGGAATATTTGTACTACCTATTGCAATAACGACGCAATCTGTAGTGATAATTTGTCCATCTTCTAACTTGATATGCCATTTGTCTTCTTGTTTATCTAAAGTTTGAACTAAACCTTGAACCAAGCAATCCTCTAATTGATATTGTTTAGAAGCATGTGCAATATGATCCATAAACATTGTCAATTCAGGTCGTTGATAAGGACCATAAAAAGCATGTGTATATTGGTGCTGTTTAGCAAATTGTTTTAGATGGAACGGTTGTGGATGTACGTGATGTACAATCGGTGATCTTAAATAAGGCATTTCTATTCGATTTGTAAATGAGTTAAACCTTTGGCAAAAAGTTTCGTGTGGGTCAATGATTGTTAATCGGTCTGTTGTTAATCCGCTTGATAATAGTTTTTGTGCGATTGCAGTTCCCTGTATGCCACCGCCGATAATTGTCCAATGCATAATAAAACCTCTCTCTTTTTAAAGCGTAATCGTTACGATTTATAATTATTATTATCATAATACATAACGACATGAAAGGCAATTAAATTAAAGAGATATATGTAGATAGGGCGAAGCTGTAGTCAAAGAAAAAACCATTGAAAAAGAGGTAACAATGTCAAAAGAAAACAGCAGTAAAATCATTCCTAATTTGGAATCATCTTACTGCTGTTTGTTGTTGATTTATATTCATGATTTTGTTATATAATCTACAATTTTGTGTCTTTTAAGTCTTCTGAAATTTCATCGACTTTAGTCTTTTTAGTATAAGGCGTTTTAATATTATATGCTGCTTTCATAATCATATGACTTGAAAGAGGACCTGTAATTAATACAAAGATAATCGCAACGATTAATTGCATATTTACAAAACCTTGAGTAGCAATAAAATATAAAAACGTACCAAATAGTAATGACATTGCACCTAATGTTGATGCTTTTCCGGCAGCATGTGCACGTGAATATACATCTTCAAGTCTCAATAATCCTATAGCTGCCAGGGCGCTAATTAAAGCACCGATGATAACAAAGATAAGTGCAAGACTAATCAGTATGATTTTGATCATGTTCAATCACCTTACCTTTGTCCATAAATTTAGAGAATACTGCAGTACCTAAAAAAGCTAATATACCAATCATCATAATAACGACAATCATGTATTTAATATTTAATAAAATACTGAATAATGCTATAACTGCCATTAATTGAAGACCAATCGCATCTAATGCGACAACACGATCGGCAAGTGATGGGCCTAGCACAACGCGAATGAGCATAGCTAACATAGAAATGACAACTATGATTAATGCAATAACGATAATAACATTATGATTCATTATATTTCGCCCACCTCTCTTACAATTTTCTCTAATGATGTTTTAATACTTTCTACTTCTTGCTCTTTAGTTGAAAAATCTATGGCATGAATATAAATTTTTGTACGATCGTCACTTACACCAAGCACTACAGTACCAGGTGTTAATGTAATTAAATTAGACAGCAAGACAATTTGCCAATCTTTTTTTAAATCTGTGTGATAAACAAAGAATCCTGGTTCATTTTTAATCGAAGGTTTAATAATAATTTTCAAAACATCAAAATTAGCTTTAATCAGTTCGATTAAGAAAATAATAACTAATTTAATAATACGATATAGCGTGATGACATAAAATCTACCTGGTAACACTCTGTGTAAGAGGTAAACAAGAACTAGGCCAAAGATGAAACCTAACACAAAGTTATTTGTTGTGTAACTATTTGTCACAAACAACCAAAACACTGCGATAATAAAGTTTAATACTAATTGTACAGCCATGTTATTTACCTCCTAATACAGCTTTAACGTAGGTTGATGGATTGTAGAATGTTTCTGCACCAGCTTTTACCATTGGATATAAGTAATCTGCTGACAATCCATATAAAACAGTTATCACAACTGCAACGATTGCAATCGTAGTTAAATATTTGACGTCGACTTTGTTATTAAGATCATATCCTTTTGGTTGACCGAAAAAGCCTTGTAGGAATATGCGAATGACAGAATATAATACGACTAAACTTGATAATAAGACGATGACACCACTTAAATAAAATCCTCTTTCAAATGTTGATTGGACAATAAAAAATTTTCCATAAAAGCCACTGAGTGGGGGAATGCCAGCTAAACTTAATGCTGCGATAAAGAATGACCAACCAAGTACAGGATATCGTTTAATTAAGCCACCAAATTGTCTTAAATCAGCAGTGCCTGTAATTTTAATCATAATTCCGATAAGCAAGAATAATGCAAGTTTTACTAACATGTCGTGCAATGTATAGTAAATAGCCCCAATCATACCTGACTCTGTCATCATTGCAACGCCGACTAAGATCACACCTACAGCAATCATGACATTGTATAGGATGATTTTTTTAATGTTGGCATATGCAACAGCACCGACACAACCAAAGATGATCGTTAATAGTGCTAAGAATAAAATGACATAATGTGAAAAGCTTACATTATCACTAAAGAATAGGCTCAATGTTCTAGCGATTGCATAAACACCAACTTTTGTTAACAAAGCACCAAAGAATGCAATGATTGGAATTGGTGGTGCATAGTATGCACTAGGTAACCAAACAAACATTGGGAATACGCCAGCTTTTGTAGCAAAAACAAAGATAAATAGTATGAAAACGATATTGACTAAGCCACTGTCATGCGCTGAAAGGTTAGCTAATTTATTGCTTATATCTGCTAGATTCAATGTTCCTACTACTGAATATAAAATCGCTACACCCATTACGAAGAAGGATGACGATACAACGTTAACAAGAACATATTTTATTGTTTCTTGTAGTTGAATTTTTGTAGAACCAATTACTAATAAGAAATAAGATGACATTAAAAATACTTCGAAAAATACGAATAGGTTGAAAATGTCACCAGTTGTGAATGCACCAATGATACCTATTAACATAAATAGTACTGAAAAATAATAATAATATCTTTCACGTTCAATACCAATTGTTTGGTATGAATATAAAATCACAATAGCTGTAATAATAATACTAGTAATTATTAGTAGGGCACTGAATATGTCTAATACAAAGACAATACTGTATGGTGCTTTCCATGAACCTAGCTCTACGCGTATTGGTCCATGTTTAACAACATTTGCTAAATTGATAATTGCCGCGACCAAGGTTAATAATGTACCGCCTAGTGCGACATAACGCTTTATAATAGGACGCTTTCCAATAAAGACAAGTAATATGGCTGTAATTACTGGAATAACTAGCGTTAACACAAGCATATTACTTTCAATCATCTTCTGGAACTCCTTTCATACTCTCAACGTTATCTGTGCCTAATTCTTTATATGTTCTAAATGCTAATACTAAGAAAAAGGCTGTTGTCGCAAAGGCGATAACGATTGCTGTTAAAATAAGTGCTTGCGGGATAGGATCAACATAGCTTTTTACGTTCGCTTCATAAATTGGAACAGTACCATGTTTAAGTCCGCCCATAGTTATTAAAAATAAATTTGCTGCATGTGTTAATAGTGTAGTTCCCATAACAATTCGTATCAGACTTTTAGACAAAACGAGATAGACACTAATTGCTGTGAGAATACCACTAACAAAAATCATAATAATTTCCACTATTCGTTCTCTCCAATCGAAATAATAATTGTCATGACAGTACCAACTACTGCACATAAAACACCGAAATCAAAGAATACTGCTGTTGTCATATGAACAGGTTCTAATATAAATAACGGTATATCAAATGTGACATGCGTAAAGAAATTTTTGCCTAAAAACCAACTTGCGATAGGCGTCGCAATACAAAAAACTAATCCGATACCTATCAAGATTTTAAAATCTAATGGGAAAATTTTACGCATTGTTTCTATATCAAATGCAATCGTAATGATAACAAGTGAACTTGCGAATAATAATCCGCCGACGAAACCGCCACCAGGTGTATAATGTCCTGCTAAGAAAAGTGAAAAACCAAAGACCATTACCATGAAAAAGATAATAACTGCAGCAAATTGCAAAATTAGATCATTTTGTTGTCTATTCATGATTTTTCACCTCGTTACCTTGCGTTTGACGCTTTTTACGTAATTTAATCATTGTATATACAGCTAATCCTGCGATACCAAGCACAGATGACTCGAATAAAGTATCCATACCACGGAAATCAACAAGTATGACGTTTACCATGTTTTTACCGTGAGCTAAATCATAAACGTGCTCTTGATAAAACTTAGATATCGATTCAAAATGTCTATTTCCGTATGCAATTAAACCGATAATAATGACGGACAAACCAACACCACCAGCAATTAAAGCATTAGTAAGCTGGAATGAGCGCTTTTCATTATAACGATTTAAATTTGGTAAGTGGTAGAAGCATAATAAGAACAATGCTGTTGAAATAGATTCAACGACAAACTGTGTCAATGCTAAGTCGGGTGCTTTAAAGAATATAAACAATACAGACACAGCATATCCAACTGCACTTAACATAATGATGCTAAATAATCTTGATTTAGCGAAAAGAATTAAAAAGGCAGCACTTAATAATAAAATTACGATACAAACTTCGAAAATTCTAATCGGACTAACGTCTTTAAAATTAATGTTGAAAGGTACTGAGAATATAGTGACAAATGTTAATAAAATTAATGCACCAAAAATGATAACTAAATTATTACGTGAATAATCGGTAACATAGCTATTCGTCATCTTTTCAGAGTAGTTTGGAATAACATTTGCACTTCTGTTGTACCAATAATTGAATGTTAGTTTACCAGGTTGTCGTTGCAACAATTTCACCCAATAACTAAATGTCACAATTAGTAAGATACCTAAAATATAAATCACTAATGTTGATAAAAAGGCAGGCGTTAATCCATGGAACATATGGAATTCAACATCATCAATTACCGTATGATTAATCGAAGATGTAGCTGGTTCAATAATCGAATTAGTTAAAATGCCAGGGAATAAACCGAATACAATTACTAATGTAGCTAAAATAGCTGGTGATAAAAGCATTAATATTGATACTTCGTGTGCTTTTTTAGGTAATTGTTCAGGTTTATATTGTCCGAAAAATATATGCATTATAAATTTAATTGAATATACAAATGTGAAGACACTGCCCACTATACCAATGATTGGGAATAGATAGCCTAATGTATCAACACTGAATAAATTTGCTTGGCTTGCTGTAAATGTTGTTTCTAAAAATGATTCTTTTGATAAGAAACCATTGAACGGTGGTACACCAGCCATACTTAATGCTGTAATAACAGTGATTGTAAATGAAATAGGCATAATTGTTAGTAAGCCACCTAATTTCTTAACATCACGTGTACCAGTAGAATGATCCACTGCACCTGTAATCATAAATAGGGCACCTTTAAATGTTGCATGGTTGATTAAATGGAATATTGCAGCCGTAAATGCAGCAGCATATATTTTGCTATCATCGCCTTGATAGTGATAACTAATGGCACCGATTCCAAGCATCGCCATAATCATACCTAATTGGGATACTGTTGAAAATGCCAGTATACCTTTCAAGTCTTGTTGTTTTGTTGCGTTTAGCGAAGCCCAGAATAACGTAATTAAACCAACGAGTGTGACAGTCCATACCCAACCTTGCGATGCTGCGAAGATTGGTGTCATTCGAGCGATTAAATATAACCCTGCTTTAACCATTGTTGCTGAATGAAGATAAGCACTGACTGGTGTAGGTGCTTCCATTGCATCTGGTAGCCAAATATAAAATGGAAACTGAGCAGATTTTGTAAAAGCACCAATCATGATTAAAATCATCGCAAAAATGAAGAATGGGCTATTTTGAATTTCAGAAGCATGTTGAATCATGTACTGAATGCTAAATGATTGTGTTGGTATAGCGAGTAAGATGATACCACCTAATAATGATAGACCACCAAATACTGTGATTATGAGCGATTTTTGAGCACCATATATAGATGCTTGTCGTTCGCGCCAGAATGAAATAAGTAAAAAACTAGAAAATGACGTTAGCTCCCAGAATAAATATAGAATAATAACATTATCTGAAAGTACGACACCTAACATTGCACCCATAAATAGTAATAAATAACAATAAAAATTCCCTAGTTGTTCTGACTTACTTAAGTAGCCGATTGAATATAATACTACTAAACTGCCGATTCCTGAAATAAGCAAACTAAAGAGTAAACCTAAGCCATCAAGATATAAATCAAAGTTCATACCAAAATGAGGCATCCAATTTAAGGTTTTCATTACAGTATTACCTGACATCGTCGTTTTAATTAATGTAAGCATATAAATAAATATGACGATAGGGACAGGTAATACGAACCATCCTAAATGTATACGTTTAAAAAATCTATACAGGATAGGAATAATGAGTGCGAATATTAACGGTAATATCACCGCAATATGTAACAAACTCACTATGTTGTCCTCCTTTAAAAAATATTTATGTTATTCATTATACATGAATGATATAGTTCTGAAAAACGTACACACTCCTTGTTGTGCTTTATTTTCAGAAGTATTTAAATAAGAAGAAACACGTCATTTTTTATTTAAAATTTTCTTTGTATTGAAGTGAATAATCTTCTTTTAAGCGTGCTAAACTAGCTAAAGACATTTCAGCATGTTTTGTTTGCTGAGCTTTAAGTTTAGTTTCTAAATCTGTAATTGCTTGTTGAAGTGAATCTTCATAGCGCAATACATCAACATTGAAGTCGCGTAATTGTGAACGTTTCGTATAGCGTTTTTCAAAATGGCTTAATGCTTTGCGTTCATGGAAAAATACACCTTCAGTTTCAGTAGGGTTATGTAAATCACCTTGTTTCGGGTGTTTGATAACTTGTTCAACTTTAACAAGGACATCGTCTCCATTTTCTTCAACAATCGTGACACCATAGCTACCTGTTTTGTGTGAAAATCGATATAGCTTCATGCTATTTTCCTCCCTTAAAAGTATGTTAATATATATGTATCATAACATGAATGGAGAATATAAATGGCTAACTATCCACAGTTAAACAAAGAAGTACAACAAGGTGAAATCAAAGTGGTTATGCACACAAATAAAGGTGACATGACATTCAAATTATTTCCAAATATTGCACCAAAAACAGTTGAAAATTTTGTGACACATGCAAAAAATGGTTATTATGATGGAATCACATTCCACCGTGTCATTAATGACTTCATGATTCAAGGTGGCGATCCAACAGCTACTGGTATGGGTGGCGAAAGTATTTATGGCGGTGCTTTTGAAGATGAATTTTCATTAAATGCATTTAACTTATATGGCGCATTATCAATGGCTAACTCAGGACCTAATACTAATGGTTCACAATTTTTCATTGTTCAAATGAAAGAAGTACCTCAAAATATGTTAAGTCAACTTGCAGATGGTGGCTGGCCTCAACCAATCGTTGATGCATATGGCGAAAAGGGTGGTACACCATGGTTAGATCAAAAACATACAGTATTCGGTCAAATCATTGATGGTGAAACTACATTAGAAGATATTGCAAATACAAAAGTGGGACCACAAGACAAACCACTTCATGATGTTGTAATTGAATCTATTGATGTTGAAGAATAATAGCTAAACATAATTAACTACCAACATTTTAAACTCGGATAAAGCTAATTTATGAATGGATTAGTATATATTCCAACGAAAATAAATAAACTAATATGATGAGCAATCTCAATATATTTATCAAGAAAGCACAGTTTTTAAATAGATGTGTATTCTAAAGATAATAGTTGAGGTTGCTTTTTATGTTTTTACAGAGAATTGTTATTCAAATAGTTAATAAATTGAAAACAAAGTAGCTGGATATCATATTGATTTAGATAGGAATTTGTTGCTAATTTTATTTGTAAATCCAAGTTTGTAGAATTCTTATTCATTTATAAAATAATATTCGTATGATTTGATGTTTTAATTAGTCCACCATTTCGATTTGTGCTATGATAATAGTGTTAAGTAAACGAAATAAGGGGTTATTAAGTTGAATAACTACAAAATTGGCCAACATATCAAGGTGCGTGTAACTGGTATTCAACCATACGGTGCGTTTGTTGAGACCCCTAATCATACTGAAGGACTGATTCATATATCAGAAATTATGGATGACTACGTTCATAATTTGAAGAAATTTCTATCAGAAGGCCAAATTGTTAAAGCTAAAATTTTGTCTATAGATGATGAAGGAAAGCTTAATCTATCATTAAAGGATAATGATTACTTCAAAAATTATGAGCGTAAGAAGGAAAAACAATCAGTATTAGATGAAATCAGAGAAACAGAAAAATATGGGTTTCAAACACTTAAAGAACGCTTACCAATCTGGATAAAACAGTCAAAGCGAGCAATTCGAAACGACTAAAGGAACAGATAAATCGTACCGAAAATCATACAAAGGGTCTGAAATGAAAGTTTCTTAGACTATAAAAGAGATTAGTATCTATTAAATTTTATTAGATACTAATCTCTTTTTGTCTACGATAACGTAATATGATTGATTCTATTTACACGTACAAATGGTTTAAGGTGACATATCCATTATCTTTGTTAGATAGAATCGTTGATTTGCAATATTGTATGTGGATTTGTTTTTTTATTTATTTTAGAAATGAGAACTACAACTTAAAGTATTAAACGAATTGCAACTATATAAACAGATAATTGGAGAATGAAAAAATTACATGTTATAGTCAACTCAATAATTTTAAGGAGGAATTAAGTAATGAAAAGTAAATACGAACCATTGTTTGATAAAGTAGAATTACCAAATGGAGTAGAGTTGAGAAATCGATTTGTGTTAGCCCCTTTAACACATATTTCTTCAAATGATGATGGTACTATTTCAGATGTAGAACTTCCTTATATTGAAAAGCGTTCACAAGATGTTGGTATTACAATTAATGCTGCGAGTAATGTGAGTGATGTCGGAAAAGCATTTCCAGGACAGCCGTCAATCGCGCATGACAGTGATATTGAAGGACTAAAACGATTAGCTACAGCAATGAAGAAAAACGGTGCCAAAGCACTCGTACAAATACATCATGGTGGTGCACAAGCATTGCCTGAATTAATACCTGATGGAGACGTCGTAGCACCAAGTCCAATTTCTTTAAAAAGTTTCGGTCAGAAACAAGAACATAGTGCTAGAGAAATGACGAATGAAGAGATTGAACAAGCAATCAAGGATTTTGGTGAAGCAACACGACGTGCAATTGAAGCAGGGTTTGATGGTGTTGAAATACATGGCGCGAATCATTACTTAATTCATCAATTTGTATCACCATACTATAATAGAAGAAATGATGTATGGGCAAATCAATATAAATTCCCGGTCGCTGTGATTGAAGAAGTGCTTAAAGCGAAAGAAGCGTATGGCAATAAAGACTTTATAGTTGGATACAGATTATCTCCAGAGGAAGCGGAGTCTCCAGGAATCACAATGGAAATTACAGAGGAACTCGTTAATAAAATTAGCCATATGCCAATCGACTATATTCATGTTTCAATGATGGATACGCATGCAACGACACGTGAAGGTAAATACGCTGGACAAGAAAGACTACCTTTAATTCACAAATGGATAAATGGTCGTATGCCACTTATCGGTATTGGTTCAATTTTCACAGCTGACGAAGCTTTAGATGCAGTTGAAAATGTTGGTGTTGACTTAGTAGCCATTGGTAGAGAGCTACTACTGGATTATCAATTTGTTGAAAAAATTAAAGATGGACGGGAAGATGAAATTATTAATTACTTTGATCCAGAGAGAGAAGATAATCATCACTTAACTCCTAATTTATGGCATCAATTTAATGAAGGATTCTATCCATTACCACGTAAAGATAAATAAGTGTTTAACTGTTACCACTAATGATATTGTGTATGCAATTTGTTAGTGGTTTTCAATATTTATAAATAAAAATATTCTTAGTAAAATATACTTTTGATTAAGTGTAAAATTATCAATTCTTTTGCTTGTAATCATTTAAGTAATTATGTCATTATAAATGTAAGGGTTTTCAAAATAGACAAATTTAATGAAATTTAGTGATTATTTCATCTTTTTTGGTGGAAAAGTATCTGCTTTGAAAACTAATGTAATTATTTGGATAATGTTTCATGTATAATAGTTATAAATGATGAAAAGGGGAGATATGATGACTAAATCTGAAAAAATTATTGAGTTAACAAATCATTACGGAGCACATAATTATTTACCATTGCCAATTGTCATTTCAGAAGCTGAAGGGGTATGGGTTAAAGATCCTGAAGGCAATAAATATATGGATATGTTATCTGCATATTCCGCTGTTAACCAAGGTCATAGACATCCGAAAATTATTCAAGCATTAAAAGATCAAGCTGATAAAGTGACTCTAGTTTCACGTGCTTTTCATAGTGATAACTTAGGTGAATGGTACGAAAAAATTTGTAAACTGGCAGGTAAAGATAAAGCTTTACCAATGAATACAGGTGCTGAAGCAGTAGAAACAGCTTTGAAAGCAGCACGACGCTGGGCATACGATGTTAAAGGAATTGAGCCAAATAAAGCAGAAATCATTGCATTTAATGGTAACTTCCATGGTCGAACAATGGCGCCAGTTTCATTATCTTCAGAAGCAGAATACCAACGTGGTTATGGTCCGTTATTAGATGGATTTAGAAAAGTTGATTTTGGAGATGTAGATGCATTGAAAGCTGCAATTAATGAAAATACTGCAGCAGTTTTAGTAGAACCAATTCAAGGTGAAGCGGGTATAAATATACCGCCAGAAGGATATTTGAAAGCAATTAGAGAATTATGTGATGAACATAATGTCTTATTTATTGCTGACGAAATCCAAGCAGGATTAGGTCGTTCGGGTAAATTATTTGCTACGGATTGGGATAATGTAAAACCTGATGTCTATATTTTAGGTAAAGCACTAGGTGGTGGTGTCTTCCCAATTTCTGTTGTATTAGCAGATAAAGAAGTATTAGATGTCTTTACACCTGGCTCACATGGTTCAACATTTGGTGGTAATCCACTTGCTTGTGCTGCATCAATTGCTGCATTAGATGTTATCGTTGATGAGGATTTACCAGGGCGCTCTTTAGAATTAGGAGATTATTTTAAAGAACAATTAAAGCAAATTGATCATCCATCAATTAAAGAAGTCCGTGGACGTGGTTTGTTTATAGGTGTGGAACTTAATGAAAGTGCTAGACCATATTGTGAAGCTTTGAAAGAAGAAGGCTTATTATGTAAAGAAACGCATGATACTGTCATTCGTTTTGCACCACCATTAATTATTACTAAAGAAGAATTGGACCTTGCACTTGAAAAAATAAGACATGTATTTCAATAATGTCAAAAAGTTGTAACAATCAGTTTGTAAGGGCTTTAAAAAGGAATACGTTATGTTACAATATGTTTGAAAGCGAAATCATTAGGTAAAGAAGAGGCGAAAAGGATCATGACTGAGAACAATAATTTAGTAACTTCTACTCAAGGAATTATTAAAGAAGCATTGCATAAATTGGGATTTGACGAAGGAATGTACGATTTAATTAAAGAACCTTTAAGAATGTTACAAGTGCGTATCCCTGTACGAATGGATGATGGCACTGTTAAAACATTCACAGGTTACCGTGCGCAACATAATGATGCTGTTGGACCAACAAAAGGGGGCGTGCGTTTCCACCCAGATGTTGATGAAGAAGAAGTAAAAGCATTATCAATGTGGATGACTTTGAAATGTGGCATTGTAAACTTACCATACGGTGGTGGTAAGGGTGGTATCGTTTGTGATCCACGTCAAATGAGCATTCATGAAGTTGAACGTTTATCACGCGGATATGTAAGAGCAATTTCACAATTCGTAGGTCCGAACAAAGATATTCCAGCACCAGATGTATTTACAAACTCACAAATTATGGCTTGGATGATGGATGAATATAGTGCATTAGATAAATTTAATTCACCAGGTTTCATCACAGGTAAACCAATTGTATTGGGTGGTTCTCATGGACGCGACAGATCAACTGCACTAGGTGTAGTTATTGCAATTGAACAAGCTGCAAAACGTCGTAATATGCAAATTGAAGGTGCCAAGGTTGTTATTCAAGGCTTCGGTAATGCCGGAAGTTTCTTAGCTAAATTCTTATATGATTTAGGTGCAAAAATTGTAGGTATCTCTGATGCTTACGGTGCATTACACGATCCAAATGGCTTAGATATAGATTATTTATTAGACCGTCGTGATAGTTTTGGTACGGTAACAAATTTATTTGAAGAAACAATCTCAAATAAAGAATTGTTTGAATTAGATTGTGACATTTTAGTACCAGCGGCTATTTCAAACCAAATTACAGAAGACAATGCACATGATATTAAAGCTAGTATCGTTGTTGAAGCTGCTAATGGACCTACAACACCAGAAGCAACACGTATTTTAACTGAACGTGGTATATTATTAGTTCCAGACGTATTAGCAAGTGCTGGTGGTGTAACGGTTTCTTACTTCGAATGGGTACAAAATAATCAAGGTTATTATTGGTCTGAAGAAGAAGTTAATGAAAAGCTACGTGAAAAATTAGAAGCGGCATTTGATACGATTTACGAATTGTCTCAAAACCGAAAAATAGATATGAGACTTGCAGCATATATCATAGGTATTAAACGTACAGCAGAAGCAGCTAGATATCGTGGTTGGGCATAATTAATTATCATATGTGATTTAACGAGCTTGGGACAGAAAACAAAGCCCTAAGCTCGTTAATTTTATTTTAGCAGTAGTTGACTGTAAAACAATGCCCGTGTAACACGCTCTTTTCAAAAATAGTCGGGGCCCCAACACAGAGGCTGGTGGAAAGTCAGCTTACAATAGTGTGCAAGTTGGCGGGGCCCCAACACAGAGGGTGGCGGAAAGTCAGCTTACAATAATGTGCAAGTTGGGGTGGAGCCCCGACACAGAGAAATTAGCTCCTCAATTTCTACAGACAATGCAAGTTGGCGAGGCCCCAACACTGAGAATTTCTAATTAAACGCTCAACTATATATAGTTGATCAAAAAGACAGCAGTAGGATAATTTCAATTTGGAAATATCTTACTGCTGTTTTTTATAGTAATAGCTATATTTTTGTATTTATGTTTTCTAGTTTAACAATACTACTTAATTACTTCTTTATATTTATCAGCGAAATTTGTAAAGACACCATCAACGCCATATTTATTTAATCGTAACATATCAGCTTGTTCATTCACTGTATAAGGATGTACTATAAATCCTAAGTCTTTTAAATGATGGGTATTTTGTTCAGTTAAATCTGTATAATCAGGACCTAATCCAATCGCATAAGAGCGTATCTCTTTTAAGCGTTGGTCGTTAAATTGTTGTAGTTCACCTTTATCAACTAATTTTACTAATGGCACATGCTTATTTTGACGATGAATTTTCTTTAAACTTTCGTCAGAAAATGATTGAATCATTACATGTCCATTTTTTAATTTATTGTTATTTAAAAGGTGATGCTTTTTCAATGAAGCTAATAATTGTTCTTCCATTCCTGGGTATACATCAGGTGACTTTGTTTCAATATAATAGTTTGCATTCGGGCCATAACGTTCTAAAATTTCATCTAAAGTGGGTACTTTAGCATTTTTATAACTTGCTCTTGCGTATTTTGGATATTTTTTATTAAACCAACTTCCTGCATCTAACTGTTTTAATTCATCAAGGGTATAATCCTCAACTTTACCGTGTCCATTTGTTGTACGGTTAACAGTTTCATCATGCATAGCAACTAAATGGCCATCTTTGGTACGTTGTAAATCAATTTCGATATAAGATGCTTTTAACTCATTATGACTCTTATCATATGCTTGAAACGTATGCTCGGGTGCATAGCCACTTGCGCCACGATGTGCGATAGTAGTGAATCGCTCATTCGTTAAATTTGTATGCCATTGAATAGCCTGAGGTTTATTTGCAATTTGATTTGTTTGTTCAGCGCCAGCAGTAGGTACTGATAAAAATCCCATAGTAAAAACAGCAGAAGCAGCCATAAATTTAGTGAAGCTTTTCGAAGAGTTAGTCATAGTCTTTATCCTTTCATCTCTTTATTTGTAGTCTAACAATTTTAAAATACTACAAAAACCTGCTTGTGAAAACGCTTTACACATTTCTTTTACAATTTATAACATTTTTGTAATATAAATTTAAAAGAATTATCAAACATTTTAGGAATCTTAAAAATGTGATGTTCAACAAGACGAAGAGAGCATTAAAATACCCACAATGTAATTTTAATAGACATTGTGGGTAGGTAGATTAACGTATTTATTGTGATAGTAATTGTTTAGCAACATCAAGTTGTTGTTTGACCGATGATTGCCCCGTTGACCCGTAACTTTGACGTCGTTTCAAGCAATTTTCAGGCTGCAAATAATCGTAAATATCGGCATCGATACTAGAATGATGTTGTTGATATGTTGCTAAAGGAACATCTAATAAATAATGACCTTGTTGTATACATTCTAAGACGATTTTTCCTACAATTTCATGTGCAGTTCTAAATGGAATATTTTTAGTTACTAAATAATCTGCTAGTTCCGTTGCATTTGAAAAATCTTCTTTAACAGTTTGATTGAGTCGTTCTTTATTAATTGTCATCGTTTGAATCATACCTTCGAAAATACGTAAAGAACCTTTAATTGTATGGACAGCATCGAATAAACCTTCTTTATCTTCCTGCATATCTTTGTTATATGCTAGAGGTAATCCTTTTAAAGTCATAAGCATGCTCATTAAATGACCAGTCGTTCGACCAACTTTACCTCTAATTAATTCTGCCATATCAGGATTTTTCTTTTGTGGCATAATAGATGAGCCAGTTGAAAATGCATCTGATAATGTAATGAATTTAGCTTCGTCTGTGGACCAGAAAATAATTTCCTCTGCAAAGCGTGATAAGTGAACCATCGTTAAAGAAATATTATGCAATGTTTCAATAATATAGTCTCTGTCACTAACAGCATCTAGGCTATTCTCATAGAGACTGCCAAAGTTCAACAATGCTGTTGTCTCGTGTCTATCGATAGGGTATGTGGTACCACTTAAGGCTGCTGCACCTAAAGGATTAATATCGATTCGTTTTAAACTATCTTCAAATCGTTGTTGGTCTCGTTGTAACATCCAAAAATAAGTCATATTATGATGTGCAAATGAAATTGGCTGTGCACGCTGTAAATGAGTATAACCAGGCATAATTGTATCAACATTATTGGAAGCGATGTCTACAATTACACTTTGTAACGACTTAATTAATGCGATGATATCTTGCACTTGTTTCTTAGTGTACAAGTGCATGTCTGTTGCAACTTGATCGTTTCTACTGCGTCCAGTATGCAACTTACCACCAGCATCACCAATACGTTTAATTAATTCATGTTCAATATTTAAATGAATATCTTCTAATGATGCACTAAATTGAATTTGATCTTGATGATAATCATGTTGAATAGATTTTAGTCCTTGTATAATTTGTTCGCTGTCTTGTTGACTAATAATGCCTTGATTCGCAAGCATAGTTGCATGTGCAATGCTGCCTTCGATATCTTGATCTATGAGCGTTTGATCAAAAGTAATGGATGCGTTAAAGTCGTCAACCCACTCTTCAGGTTGTACTTCAAATCTACCGCCCCAAGCTTTATTGCTCATTGCTATAGCCTCCATGCAACATCGCATTTACTTGAGTAGGTAAACCATAGATATCGATAAAGCCAACAGCAGCGTCTTGATTAAATGCATCTTCTTTTGTATAAGTTGCTAATTTTTCATCATATAATGTGTAAGGTGATTTTCTACCATTCACGATGGCATTACCTTTGAATAATTTAATTCTGACATCACCACTTACGTATTGCTGAGTACTATCAATAAATAATTTCAAGCTATCAGTTAAAGGTGAGAACCAAAGTCCATTGTATAGTTGTTCAGCAAATTGCTTCTCAATGATTGGTTTAAAGTGTGCGACATCTTTCGTTAACGTAATCGTTTCTAATGCTTTATGCGCTTTTAAAATAACTTCTGCAGCAGGTGCTTCATAAATTTCTCTTGATTTGATACCTACAAGTCTATTTTCTACATGGTCAATTCTTCCGATACCATGCTTACCAGCTAATGCATTCAACGTTAAAATTAAATCGTCTAATTCATATGTTTTGCCATCAATTTGAACTGGGATGCCTTTATCAAACGTTAAAATGATTTCATCAGCAGCATCTGGTGTTTCTTCTAAAGCATTTGTTAGATCGAACGCATCCTCTGGTGGCGCAGCATAAGGATCTTCTAAAATACCACATTCATTCGCTCTGCCCCATAGATTTTGATCGATAGAATAAGGTGAATCATGGTTGATTGATACAGGGATATTATGTTTAATTGCATAATCGATTTCTTCTTCACGACTCCATGCCCACTCACGTACAGGTGCGAATGCTTTCAATGATGGGTTTAATGCTTTAATGGCAACTTCGAAACGTACTTGGTCATTCCCTTTACCAGTACAACCATGTGCAATACCTACTGAATTTGTTTTCTCAGCAATCTCTACTAATTTTTTAGCGATTAATGGTCTTGATAAAGCTGAAACTAATGGATATGCATTTTCATACATTAAATTTCCTTTGATTGCATAACTTACATACTCATCACTAAATTCTTTTGTTGCATCAATAATATGACATTCAACTGCTCCCATATCTAAAGCTTTTTTATAAACGATGTCTAAATCTTTACCTTCACCAACATCTAGGCAACAAGCTACAACGTCGTATCCTTTGTCGATAAGCCATTGAACGGCCACACTTGTATCTAGTCCTCCTGAATATGCTAAAACAATTTTCTCTTTCATAAAATTCACCTCATTGTAGTTATCTGAATATTTCGTATGAACACATGATAGCAAACTTTTAATGAAAATAAAACCATTATTTTACATATTTATTCATAAAATGCAATGGAGATATATAGAGTTATAAGTATAAATGCTTGTTTATCAATGTTTAAAAGTGTTTTAAAAAACATGCAAATTGTATAAAAAATGTTTGAGTGTTTGACGCCAGTTTGAAATGTTTGTTGAAAAATAGGTGTGAAACGTCACATAAATATCAATTTTATTGATTAAGTACAAACTTGTGAATTGAATCGCAAACGTAAACTTAGTAAAATTAAGATATTAAATGAAACAGGAGGCTTTTATAGATGACTCATATTCAATTAGATTTTAGTAAAACGTTAGAATTTTTCGGTGAACACGAATTAAAACAACAACAAGAAATTGTTAAATCAATTCACAAAACAATTCATGAAGGTACTGGTGCAGGTAGTGACTTCTTAGGCTGGGTTGATTTACCAGTTGATTACGACAAAGAAGAATTTTCAAGAATTGTTGAAGCATCAAAACGCATTAAAGAAAATTCTGATGTTTTAGTAGTCATCGGTATTGGTGGTTCTTACTTAGGTGCACGTGCAGCAATCGAAATGTTAACGTCATCATTTAGAAACAGCAATGAATACCCTGAAATTGTATTTGTTGGTAATCACTTATCATCAACATATACGAAAGAGTTAGTTGATTATTTAGCAGACAAAGATTTCTCTGTAAACGTTATTTCTAAATCTGGTACAACTACAGAACCAGCAGTTGCATTTAGATTGTTCAAACAATTAGTTGAAGAAAGATACGGTAAAGAAGAAGCACAAAAACGTATATTTGCAACAACGGATAAAGAAAAAGGTGCTTTAAAACAGTTGGCTACAAACGAAGGTTATGAAACGTTTATCGTACCTGATGATGTAGGTGGAAGATATTCTGTTTTAACAGCAGTAGGATTATTACCAATTGCAACAGCTGGAATTAACATCGAAGCTATGATGATTGGTGCTGCAAAAGCACGTGAAGAATTATCTTCAGATAAATTAGAAGACAACATTGCATACCAATATGCGACAATTCGAAACATTTTATATGCAAAAGGTTATACAACAGAAATGTTGATTAACTATGAACCATCTATGCAATACTTTAATGAATGGTGGAAACAATTATTTGGTGAATCAGAAGGTAAAGACTTCAAAGGTATCTATCCTTCAAGTGCCAACTACACAACTGATTTACATTCTTTAGGTCAATATGTACAAGAAGGCCGTCGTTTCTTATTCGAAACAGTGGTAAAAGTAAATCATCCTAAATATGATATTACTATTGAAAAAGATAGTGATGATCTAGACGGATTAAATTATTTGGCTGGTAAAACAATCGACGAAGTTAACACAAAAGCATTCGAAGGTACATTATTAGCGCATACTGATGGTGGTGTTCCTAACATGGTAGTGAACATTCCACAATTAGATGAAGAAACTTTCGGTTATGTCGTATACTTCTTCGAACTTGCTTGTGCAATGAGTGGATACCAATTAGGTGTAAATCCATTTAACCAACCTGGTGTAGAAGCATATAAACAAAACATGTTCGCATTATTAGGTAAACCTGGTTTTGAAGACTTGAAAAAAGAATTAGAAGAGCGTTTATAAAATACATTACTTCAATGATTAGTGAAGTTTGAAAAGATAGAACTAGACGTTAACTATTTAAAGCATATTTTCGAGGTTGTCATTACAAATGTAAAAATGTAATGACAACCTCGTTTTTATTTATATGCAAGAACTAGGTTACTAGCTAATGTGACAAGATGTTAAGAGAAAATTAAAAATAAAATAATATCTGTCTTACAATAATATTGTTATACTACTAGAGACTGATTTATTAGCATGATTACATGTTAATGTTTCTTTACTTAGTAATTAACTTTATAATGTAAGAATAATTATCTTCAACCAAAGAAAGGGATTGATGATTTGTCGTTTCATCAAGTAGAAGAATGGTTTGAGATATTTCGACAGTTTGGTTATTTACCTGGATTTATATTGTTATATATTAGAGCGATAATTCCAGTATTTCCTTTAGCACTCTATATTTTAATTAACATTCAAGCTTATGGACCTATTTTAGGTATATTGATTAGTTGGCTTGGATTAATTTCTGGAACATTTACAGTCTATTTGATCTGTAAACGATTGGTGAACACTGAGAGGATGCAGCGAATTAAACAACGTACTGCTGTTCAACGCTTGATTAGTTTTATTGATCGCCAAGGATTAATCCCATTGTTTATTTTACTTTGTTTTCCTTTTACGCCAAATACATTAATAAATTTTGTAGCGAGTCTATCTCATATTAGACCTAAATATTATTTCATTGTTTTGGCATCATCAAAGTTAGTTTCAACAATTATTTTAGGTTATTTAGGTAAGGAAATTACTACAATTTTAACGCATCCTTTAAGAGGGATATTAATGTTAGTTGTGTTGGTTGTATTTTGGATTGTTGGAAAAAAGTTAGAACAGCATTTTATGGGATCGAAAAAGGAGTGACATCGTGAAAAAAGTTGTAAAATATTTGATTTCATTGATACTTGCTATTATCATTGTACTGTTCGTACAAACTTTTGTAATAGTTGGTCATGTCATTCCGAATAATGATATGTCACCAACCCTTAACAAAGGGGATCGTGTTATTGTAAATAAAATTAAAGTTACATTTAATCAATTGAATAATGGTGATATCATTACATATAGGCGTGGTAACGAGATATATACTAGTCGAATTATTGCCAAACCTGGTCAATCAATGGCGTTTCGTCAGGGACAATTATACCGTGATGACCGACCGGTTGACGCATCTTATGCCAAGAACAGAAAAATTAAAGATTTTAGTTTGCGCAATTTTAAAGAATTAGATGGAGATATTATACCGCCTAACAATTTTGTTGTGCTAAATGATCATGATAACAATCAGCATGATTCTAGACAATTTGGTTTAATTGATAAAAAGGATATTATTGGTAATATAAGTTTGAGATATTATCCTTTTTCAAAATGGACGATTCAGTTCAAATCTTAAAAAGAGGTGTCAAAATTGAAAAAAGAATTATTGGAATGGATTATTTCAATTGCAGTCGCTTTTGTCATTTTATTTATAGTAGGTAAATTTATTGTTACACCATATACAATTAAAGGTGAATCAATGGATCCAACTTTGAAAGATGGCGAGCGAGTAGCTGTAAACATTATTGGATATAAAACAGGTGGTTTGGAAAAAGGTAATGTAGTTGTCTTCCATGCAAACAAAAATGATGACTATGTTAAACGTGTCATCGGTGTTCCTGGTGATAAAGTAGAATATAAAAATGATACATTATATGTCAATGGTAAAAAACAAGATGAACCATATTTAAACTATAATTTAAAACATAAACAAGGTGATTACATTACTGGGACTTTCCAAGTTAAAGATTTACCGAATGCGAATCCTAAATCAAATGTCATTCCAAAAGGTAAATATTTAGTTCTTGGAGATAATCGTGAAGTAAGTAAAGATAGCCGTGCGTTTGGCCTCATTGATGAAGACCAAATTGTTGGTAAAGTTTCATTTAGATTCTGGCCATTTAGTGAATTTAAACATAATTTCAATCCTGAAAATACTAAAAATTAATATGAAACAAATACAACATCGTTTGTCGGTTTTAATACTGATAAACGATGTTTTATTTTGTTAGTACCACAATAAAAGCTAAGTTCGAAATGAACTTATAATAAATCAATCACAATCACTTTGTGTTAAAATATGTGTCAAAGGAAGTGAGGGTTTGTCATGACATTACATGCTTATTTAGGTAGAGCGGGAACAGGTAAGTCTACGAAAATGTTGACCGAAATAAAACAAAAAATGAAAGCAGATCCGCTTGGAGATCCAATCATTTTAATTGCGCCAACTCAAAGTACATTTCAATTAGAACAAGCCTTTGTCAATGATCCGGAATTAAATGGTAGTTTAAGAACAGAAGTGTTGCATTTTGAACGATTAAGTCATCGTATTTTCCAAGAAGTTGGTAGTTATAGCGAACAAAAGTTATCTAAAGCTGCAACGGAAATGATGATTTATAACATTGTTCAAGAACAACAAAAGTATTTAAAACTTTATCAATCACAAGCAAAATATTATGGGTTTAGTGAAAAATTAACAGAACAAATTCAAGATTTTAAAAAATATGCAGTAACGCCTGAACATTTAGAACACTTTATTGCTGATAAAAATATGCAAACTCGAACTAAAAATAAGTTAGAGGATATTGCTTTAATATACCGTGAGTTCGAACAACGCATTCAAAACGAGTTTATTACTGGTGAGGATTCATTACAATATTTTATTGATTGTATGCCGAAATCAGAGTGGCTAAAACGTGCTGATATATATATTGATGGTTTTCACAACTTTTCAACGATTGAGTATTTAATAATCAAAGGATTAATTAAATATGCGAAGAGTGTCACAATTATATTGACGACAGATGGTAACCACGATCAATTTAGTTTATTTAGAAAACCATCGGAAGTGTTACGACATATTGAAGAAATAGCAAATGAACTCAATATTTCTATTGAACGTCAATATTTCAACCAATTATATCGCTTCAATAATCAAGATTTAAAGCATCTTGAACAAGAATTTGATGTACTTCAAATCAATCGAGTGGCATGTCAAGGTCATATCAATATTTTAGAATCTGCGACTATGAGAGAGGAAATAAATGAAATTGCGCGACGTATCATCGTTGATATTCGTGATAAGCAATTACGATATCAAGATATTGCTATTTTATATCGTGATGAATCTTATGCTTATTTATTTGATTCCATATTACCGCTTTATAATATTCCTTATAATATTGATACAAAGCGTTCGATGACACATCATCCGGTCATGGAAATGATTCGTTCATTGATTGAAGTTATTCAATCTAATTGGCAAGTGAATCCAATGCTACGCTTATTGAAGACTGATGTGTTAACGGCATCATATCTAAAAAGTGCATACTTAGTTGATTTACTTGAAAATTTTGTACTTGAACGTGGTATATACGGTAAACGTTGGTTAGATGATGAGCTATTTAATGTCGAACATTTTAGCAAAATGGGGCGTAAAGCGCATAAACTGACCGAAGATGAACGTAACACATTTGAACAAGTCGTTAAGTTAAAGAAAGATGTCATTGATAAAATTTTACATTTTGAAAAGCAAATGTCACAAGCGGAAACTGTAAAAGATTTTGCAACTGCTTTTTATGAAAGTATGGAATATTTCGAACTGCCAAATCAATTGATGACAGAGCGAGATGAACTTGATTTAAATGGTAATCATGAAAAGGCGGAGGAAATTGATCAAATATGGAATGGCTTAATTCAAATCCTTGATGACTTAGTTCTAGTATTTGGAGATGAAACAATGTCGATGGAACGTTTCTTAGAAGTATTTGATATTGGTTTAGAACAATTAGAATTTGTTATGATTCCGCAAACATTGGACCAAGTAAGTATTGGTACGATGGATTTGGCTAAAGTCGATAATAAGCAACATGTTTACTTAGTAGGTATGAATGATGGTACGATGCCACAACCAGTAACTGCGTCAAGCTTGATTACAGATGAAGAAAAGAAATACTTTGAACAGCAGGCTAATGTCGAGTTAAGTCCAACATCAGATATTTTACAGATGGATGAAGCATTTGTTTGTTATGTTGCTATGACTAGAGCTAAGGGAGATGTTACATTTTCTTACAGTCTAATGGGATCAAGTGGTGATGATAAGGAGATCAGCCCATTTTTAAATCAAATTCAATCATTGTTCAACCAATTGGAAATTACTAACATTCCTCAATACCATGAAGTTAACCCATTGTCACTAATGCAACATGCTAAGCAAACCAAAATTACATTATTTGAAGCATTGCGTGCTTGGTTATATGATGAAATTGTGGCTGATAGTTGGTTAGATGCTTATCAAGTAATTAGAGATAGCGATCATTTAAATCAAGGTTTAGATTATTTAATGTCAGCATTAACGTTTGACAATGAAACTGTAAAATTAGGTGAAACGTTGTCTAAAGATTTATATGGTAAGGAAATCAATGCCAGTGTATCCCGTTTTGAAGGTTATCAACAATGCCCATTTAAACACTATGCGTCACATGGTCTGAAACTAAATGAGCGAACGAAGTATGAACTTCAAAACTTTGATTTAGGTGATATTTTCCATTCTGTTTTAAAATATATATCTGAACGTATTAATGGCGATTTTAAACAATTAGACCTGAAAAAAATAAGACAATTAACGAATGAAGCATTGGAAGAAATTTTACCTAAAGTTCAGTTTAATTTATTAAATTCTTCAGCTTACTATCGTTATTTATCAAGACGCATTGGCGCTATTGTAGAAACAACACTAAGCGCATTAAAATATCAAGGCACGTATTCAAAGTTTATGCCAAAACATTTTGAGACAAGTTTTAGAAGGAAACCAAGAACAAATGACGAATTAATTGCACAAACATTAACGACAACTCAAGGTATTCCAATTAATATTAGAGGGCAAATTGACCGTATCGATACGTATACAAAGAATGATACAAGTTTTGTTAATATCATTGACTATAAATCCTCTGAAGGTAGTGCGACACTTGATTTAACGAAAGTATATTATGGTATGCAAATGCAAATGATGACATACATGGATATCGTTTTACAAAATAAACAACGTCTTGGATTAACAGATATTGTGAAACCAGGTGGATTATTATACTTCCATGTACATGAACCTAGAATCAAATTTAAATCATGGGCTGATATTGATGAAGATAAACTAGAACAAGATTTAATTAAAAAGTTTAAGCTGAGTGGTTTAGTGAATGCAGACCAAACTGTTATTGATGCATTGGATATTCGTTTAGAACCTAAATTCACTTCAGATATTGTACCAGTTGGTTTGAATAAAGATGGTTCTTTGAGTAAACGAGGCAGCCAAGTTGCAGATGAAGCAACGATTTATAAATTCATACAACATAACAAAGAGAATTTTATAGAAACAGCTTCAAATATTATGGATGGACATACTGAAGTTGCACCATTAAAGTACAAACAAAAATTGCCATGTGCTTTTTGTAGTTATCAATCGGTATGTCATGTAGATGGCATGATTGATAGTAAGCGATATCGAACTGTAGATGAAACAATAAATCCAATTGAAGCAATTCAAAATATTAACATTGATGATGAATTTGGGGGTGAGCAATAGATGACAATTCCAGAGAAACCACAAGGCGTGATTTGGACTGACGCGCAATGGCAAAGTATTTACGCAACTGGACAAGATGTACTTGTTGCAGCCGCGGCAGGTTCAGGTAAAACAGCTGTACTAGTTGAGCGTATTATCCAAAAGATTTTACGTGATGGCATTGATGTCGATCGACTTTTAGTCGTAACGTTTACAAACTTAAGCGCACGTGAAATGAAGCATCGTGTAGACCAACGTATTCAAGAGGCATCGATTGCTGATCCTGCAAATGCACACTTGAAAAACCAACGCATCAAAATTCATCAAGCACAAATATCTACACTCCATAGTTTTTGCTTGAAATTAATTCAACAGCATTATGATGTATTAAATATTGACCCGAACTTTAGAACAAGCAGTGAAGCTGAAAATATTTTATTATTAGAACAAACGATAGATGAGGTCATAGAACAACATTACGATATCCTTGATCCTGCTTTTATTGAATTAACAGAGCAATTGTCTTCAGATAGAAGTGATGATCAGTTTCGAATGATTATTAAACAATTGTATTTCTTTAGCGTTGCAAATCCAAATCCTACAAATTGGTTGGATCAATTGGTGACACCATACGAAGAAGAAGCACAACAAGCGCAACTTATTCAACTACTAACAGACTTATCTAAAGTATTTATCACAGCTGCTTATGATGCTTTAAATAAGGCGTATGATTTGTTTAGTATGATGGATAGCGTCGATAAACATTTAGCTGTTATAGAAGATGAACGACGTTTAATGGGGCGTGTTTTAGAAGGTGGCTTTATTGATATACCTTATTTAACTGGTCACGAATTTGGCGCGCGTTTGCCTAATGTAACAGCGAAAATTAAAGAAGCAAATGAAATGATGGTCGATGCCTTAGAAGATGCTAAACTTCAGTATAAAAAATATAAATCATTAATTGATAAAGTGAAGAGTGATTACTTTTCAAGAGAAGCTGATGATTTGAAAGCTGATATGCAACAATTGGCGCCACGAGTAAAGTACCTTGCGCGTATTGTGAAAGATGTTATGTCAGAATTCAATCGAAAAAAGCGTAGCAAAAATATTTTGGATTTTTCTGATTATGAACATTTTGCACTACAAATTTTAACTAATGAGGATGGTTCGCCATCAGAAATTGCCGAATCATACCGTCAACACTTTCAAGAAATATTGGTCGATGAGTATCAAGATACGAACCGGGTTCAAGAGAAAATACTATCTTGCATCAAAACGGGTGATGAACATAATGGTAATTTATTTATGGTTGGAGATGTTAAGCAATCCATTTATAAATTTAGACAAGCTGATCCAAGTTTATTTATTGAAAAGTATCAACGCTTTACTATAGATGGAGATGGCACTGGACGTCGAATTGATTTGTCGCAAAACTTCCGTTCTCGAAAAGAAGTACTGTCAACGACTAACTATATATTCAAACATATGATGGATGAACAAGTCGGTGAAGTAAAATATGATGAAGCGGCACAGTTGTATTATGGTGCACCATATGATGAATCGGACCATCCAGTAAACTTAAAAGTGCTTGTTGAAGCGGATCAAGAACATAGTGATTTAACTGGTAGTGAACAAGAAGCGCATTTTATAGTAGAACAAGTTAAAGATATCTTAGAACATCAAAAAGTTTATGATATGAAAACAGGAAGCTATAGAAGTGCGACATACAAGGATATCGTTATTCTAGAACGCAGCTTTGGACAAGCTCGCAATTTACAACAAGCCTTTAAAAATGAAGATATTCCATTCCATGTGAATAGTCGTGAAGGTTACTTTGAACAAACAGAAGTCCGCTTAGTATTATCATTTTTAAGAGCGATAGATAATCCATTACAAGATATTTATTTAGTTGGGTTAATGCGCTCCGTTATATATCAGTTCAAAGAAGACGAATTAGCTCAAATTAGAATATTGAGTCCAAATGATGACTACTTCTATCAATCGATTGTAAATTACATTAATGACGAAGCAGCAGGTGCTATTTTAGTTGATAAATTAAAAATGTTTTTATCAGATATTCAAAGTTACCAACAATATAGTAAAGATCATCCGGTGTATCAGTTAATTGATAAATTTTATAATGATCATTATGTTATTCAATACTTTAGTGGACTTATTGGTGGACGTGGACGACGTGCAAACCTTTATGGTTTATTTAATAAAGCTATCGAGTTTGAGAATTCAAGTTTTAGAGGTTTATATCAATTTATTCGTTTTATCGATGAATTGATTGAAAGAGGCAAAGATTTTGGTGAGGAAAATGTAGTTGGTCCAAACGATAATGTTGTTAGAATGATGACAATTCATAGTAGTAAAGGTCTAGAGTTTCCATTTGTCATTTATTCTGGATTGTCAAAAGATTTTAATAAACGTGATTTGAAACAACCAGTTATTTTAAATCAGCAATTTGGTCTCGGAATGGATTATTTTGATGTGGATAAAGAAATGGCATTTCCATCTTTAGCTTCGGTTGCATATAAAGCTGTTGCCGAAAAAGAACTTGTGTCAGAAGAAATGCGATTAGTCTATGTAGCATTAACAAGAGCGAAAGAACAACTTTATTTAATTGGTAGAGTGAAAAATGATAAATCGTTACTAGAACTAGAGCAATTGTCTATTTCTGGTGAGCACATTGCTGTCAATGAACGATTAACTTCACCAAATCCGTTCCATCTTATTTATAGTATTTTATCTAAACATCAATCTGCGTCAATTCCAGATGATTTAAAATTTGAAAAAGATATAGCACAAGTTGAAGATAGTAGTCGTCCGAATGTAAATATTTCAATTATATACTTTGAAGATGTGTCTACAGAAACCATTTTAGATAATAATGAATATCGTTCGGTTAATCAATTAGAAACTATGCAAAATGGTTATGAGGATGTTAAAGCACAAATTAAACACCAACTTGATTATCAATATCCATATGTAAATGATACTAAAAAGCCATCAAAACAATCTGTTTCTGAATTGAAAAGGCAATATGAAACAGAAGAAAGTGGCACAAGTTACGAACGAGTAAGACAATATCGTATCGGTTTTTCAACGTATGAACGACCTAAATTTCTAAGTGAACAAGGTAAACGAAAAGCGAATGAAATTGGTACGTTAATGCATACAGTGATGCAACATTTACCATTCAAAAAAGAACGCATATCTGAAGTTGAGTTACATCAGTATATCGATGGATTAATCGATAAACATATTATCGAAGCAGATGCGAAAAAAGATATCCGTATGGATGAAATAATGACATTTATCAATAGTGAGTTATATTCGATTATTGCTGAAGCAGAGCAAGTTTATCGTGAATTACCGTTTGTAGTTAACCAAGCATTAGTTGACCAATTGCCACAAGGAGACGAAGACGTCTCAATTATTCAAGGTATGATTGACTTAATCTTTGTTAAAGATGGTGTGCATTATTTTGTAGACTATAAAACCGATGCATTTAATCGTCGCCGTGGGATGACAGATGAAGAAATTGGTACACAATTAAAAAATAAATATAAGATACAGATGAAATATTATCAAAATACGCTTCAAACGATACTTAATAAAGAAGTTAAAGGTTATTTATACTTCTTCAAATTTGGTACATTGCAACTGTAGTATTTTGATTTTCAAAAGAATAAAAAATAATTTCGATTAAGTGCAAAGCCCTTGTAGCAGAATGAACATAACTCATTTTCAAAATTGTCTTACTTATTTATTTGTTATTTGATAACGAAAAAAGTTATAATGTGAATTAAGATAAAGATGAGGAGTTGAGAATGAATGAAATTCTTATCATTCAAGTATAATGACAAAACTTCATATGGCGTTAAAGTAAAACGCGAAGATGCTGTATGGGATTTAACACAAGTATTTGCTGACTTTGCAGAAGGAGATTTCCATCCTAAAACATTGTTAGCTGGTTTACAACAAAATCATACTTTAGATTTTCAAGAACAAGTACGTAAAGCAGTTGTAGCAGCAGAAGATAGCGGCAAAGCTGAAGACTATAAAATTTCATTTAATGACATTGAATTCTTACCACCAGTAACACCTCCGAATAATGTGATTGCTTTTGGTAGAAATTACAAAGATCATGCGAACGAATTAAATCATGAAGTAGAAAAATTATATGTATTTACAAAAGCAGCGTCATCTTTAACAGGAGATAATGCAACAATTCCAAATCATAAAGATATTACTGATCAATTAGATTATGAAGGTGAATTAGGTATTGTTATTGGTAAGTCTGGTGAAAAGATTCCAAAAGCATTAGCTTTAGATTATGTTTACGGCTATACAATTATTAACGATATCACTGATCGCAAAGCACAAAGTGAACAAGATCAAGCATTTTTATCAAAAAGTTTAACTGGCGGTTGCCCAATGGGTCCTTATATCGTTACTAAAGACGAACTACCATTACCTGAAAATGTAAATATTGTTACAAAAGTTAACAATGAAATTAGACAAGATGGTAACACTGGCGAAATGATTCTTAAAATTGATGAATTAATAGAAGAAATTTCAAAATATGTTGCACTACATCCGGGAGATATTATTGCAACTGGTACACCAGCAGGCGTTGGTGCAGGTATGCAACCACCTAAATTTTTACAACCAGGTGATGAAGTTAAAGTGACTATTGATAATATTGGAACGCTGACAACTTATATCGCTAAATAATTATCATTTAAAAAGCTAACCAGTCTTTATATAGATTGGTTAGTTTTTTCTTGCTTTTCTAAAAAGGTGTTAAAGATAAATTATTTATAATGTTACCATTTTGAGATGAAAGTGAAATATTGATATTAAGAAGTAGTTGATTATTTTACAGCAGATTCACAATATTCTAATAAGGAATAAAATGTCATGTTCTTCCTCTCAAATATAGAAGTGTGGTAGAATATATATTCGTGTATAATCAAATCATGATTAAATTACAAGCAAGTGGGTATTAATCCCAAGAAGCTTTAATTTAATAATATAAATAATTAAAGTGGGGGGAATCAGTATGTTACATTTACATATATTAAGTTGGGTATTAGCGATTATTTTATTTATCGCTACATACTTAAACATTTCAAAAAATCAAGGCGGATCACCATTTTTCAAACCGTTGCACATGATTTTACGCTTATTTATGCTGTTGACGTTAATTTCAGGATTTTGGATATTAATTCAGTCATTTATGAATGGCGGGGCAAATCATATGTTGCTTACATTGAAAATGCTGTGTGGTGTTGCAGTAGTTGGATTGATGGAAGTGTCGATTGCTAAAAGAAAGAGACATGAACAAAGTCACAAAATGTTTTGGATAACAATGGCATTAATTATCATCACAATGGTATTAGGTGTCATTCTACCGTTAGGGCCTATATCAAAATTATTCGGTATTGGCTAATTGATAAGACATATAGTATATGACATAAGGCATGGACAATTATTAGTCCAAGACCTTATGTCTTTTTTGATTCTAAAAATGTTTAAACATAAAAAAAGGACTGGGACATTAAGTTCTTAGGCAATGTAAAAAAG
>NZ_KV839072.1:0-260 GCF_001838845.1 Staphylococcus sp. HMSC36A10 | reverse complement strand
ACAATTGCAGTAAATGGCACATCAACACCAATTTTATCAAAACTAAAAATTTCGAATAAACAATTAATTAGTTACAAATATTTAAACGACAAAGTGAAATCTGTATTAAAAAGTGAAAGAGGTATCAGTGATCTTGACTTAAAATTTGCGAAACAAGCAAAATATACAGTATATTTCAAAAATGGAAAGAAACAAGTAGTGAATTTAAAATCAGACATCTTTACACCTAATTTATTTAGTGCCAAAGATATTAAAAAGAT
>NZ_KV839071.1:0-34827 GCF_001838845.1 Staphylococcus sp. HMSC36A10 | reverse complement strand
ATGCAAGGTTTAGAAGCAGATTCAGATTACTAATATATATAAATTTTGGGAGTGATAGCTATGACAAGACCATTTAATCGTGTACATTTAATCGTAATGGATTCAGTAGGTATTGGTGAAGCGCCAGACGCAGCTGATTTTAAAGATGAAGGTTCACATACTTTAAGACATACCTTAGAAGGTTTCGATCAAACTTTACCAAACCTTGAAAAGTTAGGTCTAGGGAACATCGATAAATTACCAGTAGTAAATGCAGTTGAACAACCAGAAGCATACTATACTAAATTGAGTGAAGCTTCAGTTGGTAAAGATACAATGACTGGTCACTGGGAAATTATGGGATTAAATATTATGCAACCTTTTAAAGTATACCCTAATGGATTCCCTGAAGAGTTAATTCAACAAATTGAAGAAATGACAGGTCGTAAAGTTGTTGCTAACAAACCGGCATCGGGTACGCAAATTATCGATGAGTGGGGCGAGCACCAAATGAAAACTGGTGACTTAATTGTTTATACAAGTGCAGACCCAGTATTGCAAATTGCTGCACATGAAGACATTATCCCATTAGAAGAGTTATATGATATTTGTGAAAAGGTTCGTGAGTTGACAAAAGACCCTAAATATTTAATTGGTCGTATTATCGCACGTCCATATGTTGGTGAACCAGGAAATTTTACACGTACATCTAATCGACATGACTATGCGTTAAAACCATTTGGTAAAACTGTCTTAGATCATTTGAAAGACGGTGGTTATGATGTCATTGCCATCGGTAAAATTAATGACATTTATGATGGTGAAGGTGTAACAGAAGCGGTTCGTACGAAGAGTAACATGGACGGTATGGATCAATTGATGAAAATTGTTAAGAAAGATTTCACAGGTATTAGCTTCTTAAACTTAGTAGACTTTGATGCATTATACGGTCATCGTCGTGATAAACCAGGTTATGCACAAGCAATTAAAGATTTCGATGATCGCTTGCCAGAACTGTTTAGCAACTTAAAAGAAGACGATTTAGTAATTATTACAGCAGACCATGGTAATGACCCGACAGCGCCAGGTACGGACCATACGAGAGAATATATACCAGTAATTATGTACAGTCCGAAATTTAAAGGTGGTCATGCACTAGAAAGTGATACTACATTCAGTTCTATCGGTGCAACTATAGCAGATAATTTCAACGTAACATTACCAGAGTTCGGTAAAAGTTATTTAAAGGAATTAAAATAGAATAAATTTAGATATTATAAAAATAGCAGTGAAGTTAACTATAATAATAGTTTTCTTCACTGCTGTTTTTATTATAATAGAGAAACGTAAGACGGTAGGAACTCTTATTTAGGAGTATCCTGATTTAATGTTAAACAATACGTTTTCGGATTGAACCGGAAATTAAATCGACAATTGCGACCATTAGTACTAAACCGATTAATATAATACCTACACGGTCCCAAGAACGTGTTTGAATGGCAAATATGAGTGGTGTCCCGATACCACCAGCCCCAATTAGCCCCAGTATAGAAGCTGAACGTAAGTTTAGTTCAAAGCGATAAAGTATGAGTGATAGAAAGGCAGGCATAATTTGTGGTATGACTGCAAATACGAGTGTTTTAATCTTATTCGCACCACTGGCCTTTAATGATTCTACAGCACTGAAATCTAGACCTTCAATATCTTCAGCTAAAAGTTTCCCAAGCATACCTACGGAATGGATACCTAAAGCTAATACACCTGAAAATGAACCTGGGCCAACAGCTTTGATAAATATAAGTGCCATTACAATTTCTGGGAAGACACGTATAACACTTAAAATAAATTTGCTAACACCTGAAACTGGGCGTAGCTTTACCATATTATTTGCACCTAGAAATGCTAATGGAATACAGATAATTGCGGCGATGAAAGTACCTACAACGGCTATCGCAAAGGTTTCAAGTAAACCACGTAATAAGTCTTCGCCATCTGGTATATAGATATAGCTGATATCAGGATGGAATAATCCGCTGAATATGGATTTTAAGATTTCTAATGATTTACTTTTAAGTTCTAAACTTGGTACACCTGCAAATGCCCAGATGATAATAGCTAAGACGACAATTGCAATAAGCCATCTTTTAATCAATTTTCGTTTGTGTGCTTTTGTGTGAACATTATATTTTGCTATTTGCTGTGTCATGCGAGATGTGCCCTCACTTTCGTACTGATGTAATCAATGACGACGACGATAACTAAAGTAAATAAAATAATCGTTGCTGTTTTTGGATATTGAAATAAACCAAGTGTTTGATCATAAAACAATCCAATACCGCCAGCGCCGACTAATCCAAGAACAGCTGAAGCACGTATATTTACTTCAAATGCATATAATACGTATGACATAAATGACGATATGGCTTGTGGTACAACACCGAAAACAATCCATTTTATTTTATTAGCACCAACAGCCGTCATTGCTTCCATTGGACCTGGATCTATCGTTTCCAATGATTCATATAATAATTTTCCAATAATACAGATAGTTAAAATAAACAATGCTAATATCCCTGGAATTTGACCGATTCCAAATACCGCCACAAAGATTGCTGCTAATAGCAAATCCGGTATAGTACGAACTATATTTAAAATAAAACGCGAGGGTATTGAAATCCACTTTTGATGAACGATATTGCTAGCACATAATAACGCAATTGGTATTGAAACGATGCTACCTAATACTGTACTTACGATAGCCATTCGAATGGTATCTAACATTGGCGTTGTAATTTGTTGTAAATACTCGAAATCAGGTGGAATCATTTGTTTGAATAGATCACCTATTTGAGGTATTCCTATCATTAAATCTCCAAAATTAAACCCCGTATAAATGAAGCTCCAAATGATAAGCACGATGATTAACATGAAGGTAAAACTCGTTTTTAAAGAAACCTTTTTCTTTAAAAGGGAGTCATACTTTGTAGGTGTTTCTAAAGGCATGTTAGTTCACTCCTAGCTTTTCATCTTCTTTAATTGTACGTCCATATATTTCACTAAATACGTCATCTGTTGCTTCAGATGCAGGACCATCATAGACAACTTCACCATCACGTAAACCAATGATGCGTGTGCCATATTCTTTTGCCAAGTCAACAAAATGTAAATTAATTAAAATTGTAATGCCTAATTCTTGGTTGATTTTTCTTAAATCATCCATAACCTGTTTCGTTGTTAATGGGTCTAATGAAGCAACTGGTTCATCTGCAAGAATAATTTCGGATTCTTGGCATAGCGCACGTGCAATAGATATACGTTGTTGTTGGCCACCCGATAATTCATCAGAGCGTTGATTATATTTATCTAAGATATTGACGCGTTCTAGTGCATTCATTGCTTTAATTTTGTCTTCTTTTGGGAATAAACCTAATACCATTTTCCAAGTAGGGTGATAACCTACACGTCCACTTAGTACATTTCGTAATACACTTGACCGTTTAACTAAATTAAAATGTTGGAAAATCATACCTATATTTCGGCGCATTTCTAATAATGCTTTACCATGGGCTTTAGTGATTGATTTACCTTGGATGAAAATTTCACCTGACGTGATATCATGCAAACGATTTACAGATCTTAATAACGTGGATTTCCCAGCACCAGATAGTCCGACAATAACTGCAAATTCACCTTTTTCAATATTTAAGTTAATATTTTTCAAGCCTACATGACCGTTAGGATAGACTTTACTGACGTTTTTAAATTCGATTTGACTCATGTTTGACACCTTTCTTTAATAAAGAAAAGCCAAGGTAAACTGAAATATCATAGACATTGGGTTTCTGTGTACAAATGGTTTCAAATGTACAGCGACACCTTTCTATATCTGTTTCAGTTTAGCGCCTAGCTTTTCAATATTAATCTAGAATATATCTATTGAACGAAAGCTTTTAATACCAAATTCGCTAATGATTCATTTGTTAAATAATGATTATTTCATATCTTTAACTAACTTTTCGTACTCTCTTACAATGTCGAAATTTGAATCTTTCGTTTCTGTGTATCCTTCATGTGAATAAACTTCGCTAATAATTTTGTGACCTTCTTTTGATTTAGCAATGTCTATAAAAGCTTTTTTCAATTTTTCTTGAAAATCTTTATCCATATCTGGTCTTACAGAAATTGTGTCATTCGGAATAGCTTGTGTTAATTTTAAAATTCGTGTGTCTTTAAATACATTTGGTTGGTCTTTTTTCACAGTATTACGTGCATCGTTAAATACAGCCGCAGCATCTACATCTCCATTTAATAATGAGATAACTGCTTGGTCATGACCTTTAACATTCACAATTTTCATATCTTTAGTTGCATTAATACCTGCTTCGTTTTTTAACATCGCAAGTGGGAATGTATATCCAGCAGTTGATGTTACATCTTGTAAGGCAATTTTCTTACCTTTTAAATCTTTCAGGCTTTTAATTTTTGAGTCTTTTTTAACAAGAATTTCTGATTTATAACTATCTACAAGTTCTTTACTTGCTGAACCATCTTCTTTTACACCAAAACGTTGTGCTTGTAATAATAAATCAGCTGCTTTTTGATCATGTGCTAATGTGTATGCCGTTGGTGGTAAGAAACCAACATCAACTTTTTTAGACTTCATAGCTTCAACAATTGTATTGTAGTTAGTTGATACAGACACTTTAACTGGAATCCCTAATTCTTTAGATAGTAATTTTTCTAATGGTTTTGCTTTAGCCTCTAATGTTCCAGCATTTTGCGAAGGTACAAATTGTACTGTTAATTCTTTAGGTTTGTATCCTCCTGATTTAGAATCCGAATCATTACTAGCGTTCTTTTGATTATCTAAAGAACTTGAATTTCCACATGCTGCTGCAAAAACAATGACTGCTAACATTAATACAAATAAACACTTAAAATTTTTCATTTGATAACTGTCCCCTTCACATTCTTAATCGTGTAATATGTATGCAATGAAATTACACTTATAGCGTACCACATTTAAATACGAAAAAGTATTTTATAAAAATTAATTTTAATAACTTTCTTTAAGAGTTTGATAAGATTTTGTAAATTTTTCGTTAAATTGCTCATATGCAACGAATTTTTATCCTATAATTCAAGAACAAATTTATTTTAAAAGGAGCCTCACAAAATGAAAAAAATATATAAGTCATTAACTGTCTCTGCAATTGTTGCAACGGTATCATTAAGTACTTTACCGCAATCTTTAGCTATAACGCATGAATCGCAACCTACAAAGCAACAGCGAACGGTATTATTCGATCGTTCTCATGGTCAAACAGCTGGTGCTGCAGATTGGGTTAGTGATGGTGCATTTTCAGATTATGCGGATTCAATACAAAAACAAGGTTATGACGTTAAAGCTATTGATGGTCATTCGAACATAACAGAAGCAAGTTTGAAAAGTTCCAAAATATTTGTAATTCCTGAGGCTAACATTCCTTTCAAAGAATCAGAACAGGCAGCAATTGTTAAATATGTGAAACAAGGTGGCAATGTTGTCTTTATTTCAGATCATTACAATGCTGACCGAAATTTAAATCGTATTGATTCATCGGAGGCAATGAATGGTTATCGACGTGGAGCATATGAAGATATGTCGAAAGGTATGAATGCAGAAGAAAAAAGTTCTACTGCAATGCAAGGTGTGAAAAGTTCAGATTGGTTATCTACAAACTTTGGCGTACGTTTTCGATATAATGCACTAGGTGATTTAAATACGAGCAATATTGTTTCTTCAAAAGAAAGTTTCGGTATTACTGAAGGTGTGAAATCTGTCTCTATGCATGCCGGATCGACATTAGCAATTACTAATCCAGAGAAAGCAAAAGGTATTGTGTATACACCAGAACAATTGCCAGCGAAAAGTAAATGGTCACATGCTGTAGATCAAGGTATTTATAATGGGGGCGGTAAAGCAGAAGGCCCCTATGTAGCAATTTCTAAAGTTGGAAAAGGTAAAGCAGCATTTATCGGTGATTCATCACTTGTGGAAGATAGTTCGCCCAAATATGTAAGAGAAGATAATGGAGAAAAGAAGAAAACATATGATGGTTTTAAAGAACAAGACAACGGTAAGCTATTAAATAATATAACGGCTTGGATGTCTAAAGATAATGATGGGAAATCACTTAAGGCGAGTGGCCTAACATTAGATACAAAGACTAAGTTGCTTGATTTTGAACGACCAGAGCGTTCAACTGAGCCTGAAAAAGAGCCATGGTCACAACCGCCGAGTGGTTATAAATGGTATGATCCAACAACATTTAAAGCAGGTAGTTATGGCAGCGAAAAAGGCGCAGATCCTCAGCCAAACACACCAGATGATCATACACCACCAAATCAGAACGAAAAAGTAACATTTGATATCCCGCAAAATGTTTCTGTAAATGAGCCATTTGAAATGACAATACATTTAAAAGGATTTGAAGCAAATCAAACACTTGAAAATCTTAGAGTTGGTATTTACAAAGAAGGCGGACGTCAAATCGGACAATTTTCAAGTAAAGATAACGATTATAACCCGCCAGGTTACAGTACTTTGCCAACAGTTAAAGCAGATGAAAACGGAAATGCCACAATTAAGGTCAATGCTAAAGTACTTGAAAGTATGGAAGGTTCAAAGATCCGTTTAAAACTCGGTGACAAAACCTTGATTACAACAGACTTCAAATAAATATATAATAGAAATAAGAAAGATGTTTGTGATTGAAGGAGTGAGTGAGGATGTCAAACATAGCATTTTATGTCGTGAGTGACGTACATGGTTATATTTTCCCAACAGATTTTACGAGTAGAAATCAATATCAACCTATGGGATTGTTACTAGCGAATCATGTTATAGAACAAGACAGAAGGCAGTATGACCAAAGTTTTAAAATAGATAATGGTGATTTTTTGCAAGGGTCACCATTTTGTAATTACTTAATCGCGCATAGCGGCAGTAGCCAGCCTTTAGTTGATTTTTATAATCGAATGGCATTCGACTTTGGTACGCTTGGTAATCATGAATTTAATTATGGATTACCATACTTAAAAGACACTTTACGCAGACTCAATTATCCAGTTTTGTGCGCTAATATTTATGAAAATGATAGTACATTGACTGATAACGGTGTGAAGTATTTTCAGGTTGGAGATCAAACGGTTGGTGTGATAGGTTTAACGACACAATTTATTCCCCATTGGGAACAACCAGAGCATATTCAGTCACTTACATTTCATAGTGCTTTTGAAACACTTCAACAACACTTACCTGAAATGAAGCGACATGCAGATATCATTGTGGTTTGTTACCATGGTGGATTTGAAAAGGATTTAGAAAGTGGTACGCCGACCGAAGTGTTAACGGGTGAAAATGAAGGATATGCCATGTTAGAAGCGTTTTCTAAAGATATAGATATCTTTATTACGGGTCACCAACATCGACAAATTGCTGAAAGGTTTAAGCAAACGGCTGTGATTCAACCTGGTACGAGAGGAACAACTGTAGGCAAAGTAGTCTTGAGTACTGATGAATATGAAAATCTATCCGTTGAATCATGTGAATTACTTCCTGTTATAGATGATTCCACATTTACTATTGATGAAGATGACCAACATTTACGAAAGCAGTTAGAGGACTGGTTAGATTACGAAATTACTACATTGCCATATGATATGACGATTAATCATGCATTTGAGGCACGTGTGGCACCGCATCCTTTTACAAATTTTATGAATTACGCTTTATTAGAAAAAAGTGACGCAGATGTTGCCTGTACAGCTTTGTTTGATTCTGCTAGTGGTTTCAAGCAAGTCGTGACGATGCGAGATGTTATTAACAATTACCCATTTCCAAATACATTTAAAGTTTTAGCTGTAAGTGGTGACAAACTTAAAGAAGCCATTGAACGATCAGCAGAATATTTTGACGTGAAAAATGATGAAGTAAGTGTGAGCGCAGACTTCCTTGAACCCAAACCACAACACTTTAATTATGATATATATGGTGGCGTAAGTTATACCATTCATGTTGGCAGACCAAAGGGACAACGTGTGAGCAATATGATGATTCAAGGTCACGCAGTTGATTTAAAGCAGACATATACAATTTGTGTAAATAATTATCGTGCAGTTGGCGGTGGTCAGTATGATATGTATATCGACGCGCCAGTTGTAAAAGATATTCAAGTTGAAGGCGCACAATTACTTATTGATTTTTTATCAAATAATAATTTGATGCGCATCCCGCAAGTTGTTGATTTTAAAGTTGAAAAGTGACGGATATATGTAAAACTTACTTGATTTTAATCGGGTAAGTTTTTGTTTTTGTTTAAACTAATCACTCTTAAAAACCAATATACTTTAAGAAAAATGTTGATTTTACAAAAAATAAGGCTTGTATTTTATATAACTTAATATTAGGAAGTGATTAATTTGGAAACAATTAAACAAGAAGTAAGAGAATCTATTGTTAAAGGAATTATCGCGGGATATAAGGACTATGTTAATGAGAGAAATGAAGTCAAGAAACGTATGGTGATTAGTGATGCCTATGTGTACACCAAATCTAATCATATTGAAAATCAAGTTGCTAAGCATTTGGAAAATTTTGTTAAGTATATTAAAGAAAATGCTGGACCATCATGGAAGTATTTAAAGTTTATATTTAATAAAGATGAAGAGAAAAATAATATCATGTTTATATTGAAAAATGAAGATTACTTTGATGAAAAAAATGTAAGCGTAGGGAAGAGTTTAGTTGCTGATAAAAATCCAAAAAGTAAAAACTACCTAGAGGTACTTATGGCTAAGAATAGGGACATTAATTTTGGTACTGTTGGAGAAGATTTTGAAATTGGGCATCAAATGACTGCAGATAGTATATTATTTAATATAAAAGAAGGCAGTAATAGAGATATTAATTCTTATTTTTTAATTATTACATATCGTATTGATAAAGAATCAAAGCAATTAGCTGCAATCAAACAATGGTTACCAAATCCAGAAACAAATTCTGCAATTATGGTTGATGATTTGACAGAGTTAATAGAAAAAGTAATAGTAGAAAGAGAAGATTATCATATTGACGAAGAAGAGTTAGAAGTACTTAAAAACGATGGAGAGTTAGAACTCATAGATGTGGAACATGCATTTGGTATCAGTATCGATGAAGGTAACGATATGATTGAAAGTGAAAGGTGAAGTTAATGTTTATTGGCAAGAATTTAGAATACGTGAGAAAGCTTAATGCTCTAAGTAGAAAAGAATTATCAGAAAAAATAAATGTGAGTGAACAAGCAATTTGGCAATATGAAACAAAAAATATGATGCCAGAAATTAGTAAAATTTATGATATGACATCTATTTTTAATGTTAAATCTAGCTACTTTATTAGCGAGCAGCCCGAAGAGCTCCTAATAAATTCTGTCGATAAACATAGTATAGCTTTTAGAGCAAAAAATTATAAAGTATCTACGAAACTATTAAATAAGCAATATTATCAAGCAATGTATTTATCTAATTTAACTAGCTACTTATTTTCTTTTGTAACGATACCGGATAATATTATTTTATCTTTAATAAATAATTTAGATGAATTGTTGAATGGCAATTTAGAATCACTAAATAAAAAAGAAAGCATAAAAGAAATTGCTAAAGTTGTGAGGGCTAAAATTCTTCAAGATGAAAGCAACGAAGCACTATTATTTATGCTTGAAAAAGCGGGTATAGTTATATACGAAAAGCGAATTAATGATAGCATAGACGCATATAGTTTTTGGAGTAAAGATCAGACACCTTTTATTATACTGGGTACAAATAAGGGGGTAGCAGTTAGAAGGAATTTTGATCTTGCACATGAGCTGGGACATCTCGTTCTACATCGTCATATTCAATTCGACTTATTATCTCCTGAAGAATATAAGACAATTGAACATGAGGCAGATATTTTCGCCTCTGAATTTTTACTACCTGAAGAAGCGTTTAAAAAAGACTTTGATCAAATGACCAAAAAATCAAATCCTGACTATTTAGCTGTATTGAAAGAAAAATGGTATGTTTCTATACAAGCAATTGCAATGAGAGCGTATTATCTAGGCCTAATGTCTAGTACTCAGTACAGATATTTTTGGGCATCATTAAATAAAAAAGGCTATAAAAGTAAAGAGCCTTTAGACGACGTGATTGAAATGTCACGTCCTGTCAAAATGAATAGTTTATTAAAGTTGTATTTTGATAGAAATATACTGACACCACAAAAATTATTGAATTATTTAAAAGTCGATGAAACATTTTTGAATCATCTAGCAGGTATTAATTTAAAACTCTTTAAGGATTATGTTAATGAAAATAGAGAATATAATATAACGAATCTATATAAATAAGGCACCAATACTTAAACCTCGAGCTGAAAAGATCATCATTTCAGTTCGAGGTTTTTTGTGTAACATCTGTTGATAGGCAGCGACAAGGATCTTTTAATGTTGTGTTTTGTGCGATATAACAAGCTTTTTAGGCTATTAAAGAATATTCAGAATTAAATATATAATTATGAATAAATTATGTCATTGAAAAAATTATGATTATAAAATCATTCTAAAAACACCGAAATAACAATGATTTCATGAAAACATTTATTTTAAAATTTGATATTTGTTCAAATAATATTCGAAATTAAACTTTTTTGTATAGAATTTTCTTTATATCCTGAGAGACATGTACTATAATGTTTGTGAAATAATTCACAAAGTATAAAGGAGTGGTTGTATATGTTAACTATACCTGAAAAAGAAAATCGTGGATCGAAAGAACAAGAAGTGGCAATTATGATTGATGCTCTAGCTGACAAAGGGAAAAAAGCATTAGAAGCATTATCTAAAAAGTCACAAGAAGAAATTGATCATATTGTTCATCAAATGAGCTTAGCAGCTGTTGATCAACATATGGTGCTAGCAAAATTAGCACATGAAGAAACTGGAAGAGGTATATACGAAGATAAAGCGATTAAAAATTTATACGCTTCTGAATATATATGGAATTCAATAAAAGACAATAAGACAGTAGGGATTATTGGTGAAGATAAAGAAAAAGGATTAACGTATGTAGCGGAACCAATTGGTGTTATTTGTGGTGTTACGCCAACAACAAATCCTACGTCGACAACTATTTTTAAAGCGATGATTGCAATTAAGACAGGAAATCCAATCATTTTTGCATTCCATCCAAGTGCACAAGAATCGTCGAAGCGTGCAGCAGAAGTTGTATTAGAAGCGGCAATGAAGGCAGGTGCACCTAAAGATATTATTCAGTGGATTGAAGTGCCTTCTATCGAAGCAACAAAACAATTAATGAATCACAAAGGTATTGCATTAGTTCTAGCAACAGGTGGTTCGGGCATGGTTAAGTCTGCATATTCAACTGGCAAACCGGCATTAGGTGTGGGACCAGGTAACGTGCCGTCTTACATTGAAAAAACAGCACACATTAAACGTGCAGTAAATGATATCATTGGTTCAAAAACATTTGATAATGGTATGATTTGTGCTTCTGAACAAGTTGTAGTCATTGATAAAGAAATTTATAAAGATGTTACTAATGAATTTAAAGCACATCAAGCATATTTTGTTAAAAAAGATGAATTACAACGCTTAGAAAATGCAATTATGAATGAACAAAAAACAGGTATTAAGCCCGATATTGTCGGTAAATCTGCAGTTGAAATAGCTGAATTAGCAGGTATACCTGTCCTCGAAAATACAAAACTTATCATAGCCGAAATTAGCGGTGTAGGTTCAGACTATCCGTTATCTCGTGAAAAATTATCTCCAGTATTAGCCTTAGTAAAAGCCCAATCTACAAAACAAGCATTTCAAATTTGTGAAGACACACTACATTTTGGTGGATTAGGACACACAGCCGTTATCCATACAGAAGATGAAACATTACAAAAAGATTTTGGACTAAGAATGAAAGCTTGTCGTGTACTTGTAAATACACCATCAGCGGTTGGAGGTATTGGTGATATGTATAACGAATTGATTCCGTCTTTAACATTAGGTTGTGGTTCGTACGGTAGAAACTCAATTTCACATAATGTTAGTGCGACAGATTTATTAAACATTAAAACGATTGCTAAACGACGTAATAATACTCAAATTTTCAAGGTGCCTGCTCAAATTTATTTTGAAGAAAATGCAATCATGAGTCTAACAACAATGGACAAGATTGAAAAAGTGATGATTGTCTGTGACCCTGGTATGGTAGAATTCGGTTATACAAAAACAGTTGAGAATGTATTAAGACAAAGAACGGAACAGCCTCAAATTAAAATATTTAGCGAAGTCGAACCGAACCCATCAACTAATACAGTATATAAAGGTCTGGAAATGATGGTTGATTTCCAACCGGATACAATCATTGCACTTGGTGGTGGTTCAGCGATGGATGCTGCAAAAGCAATGTGGATGTTCTTTGAACACCCTGAGACATCATTCTTCGGTGCTAAACAAAAGTTCCTAGACATCGGTAAACGTACTTATAAAATAGGCATGCCTGAAAATGCGACGTTCATTTGTATCCCTACGACATCAGGTACAGGTTCAGAAGTAACACCATTTGCAGTTATCACAGATAGTGAAACAAATGTAAAATATCCGTTGGCTGATTTTGCTTTAACACCTGATGTTGCAATTATTGACCCTCAATTTGTGATGAGTGTGCCAAAAAGCGTTACAGCAGATACAGGAATGGATGTACTAACGCATGCAATGGAATCATATGTATCTGTAATGGCTTCAGACTACACAAGAGGTTTGAGTCTACAAGCGATTAAATTGACGTTCGAATATTTAAAATCATCTGTTGAAAAGGGTGATAAAGTTTCAAGAGAGAAAATGCATAACGCATCAACTTTGGCTGGTATGGCATTTGCAAATGCATTCTTAGGCATTGCACACTCAATTGCACATAAAATTGGTGGCGAATATGGTATTCCGCATGGTAGAGCGAATGCGATATTACTACCGCATATTATCCGTTATAATGCCAAAGACCCGCAAAAACATGCATTATTCCCTAAATATGAGTTCTTCAGAGCAGATACAGATTATGCAGATATTGCCAAATTCTTAGGATTAAAAGGTAATACGACAGAAGCACTCGTAGAATCATTAGCTAAAGCTGTCTACGAATTAGGTCAATCAGTCGGAATTGAAATGAATTTGAAATCACAAGGTGTGTCTGAAGAAGAATTAAATGAATCAATTGATAGAATGGCAGAGCTCGCATTTGAAGATCAATGTACAACTGCTAATCCTAAAGAAGCACTAATCAGTGAAATCAAAGATATCATTCAAACATCATATGATTATAAGCAATAATCTATCTGATAATAATCATATAACTCACCTGAAATTACAAAAGTAAAAAATGCCACATAAACTTTAAGTCGATAATCATTATACGGTTATCGGCTTTTATTTATTGCCAAATCTACAGAGAGATACAAACTAGACAATCATTTTTTTAAATAAAGAAAATATTAAGATTGATACTCATTTCACAAACTATTACTACTTTAGAGTATAATTATTTTTAATTTCATATAAATGAAAAGTCGAAAATAATGCGTTTTAAAAGTAATTAATTGTTTAAACGATATGTAATATATAAATACTATATATATAATACCAATTTTAATGAAAATTTTTAAGGGAGGTAAATAATGGAAAGTACATTAGAATTAACAAAAATTAAAGAAGTATTACAAAAAAACTTGAAAATTTTAATTATTTTACCGCTATTATTTTTAATCATTAGCGTGATTGTAACGTTTTTTGTCTTATCACCTAAATATCAAGCTAATACTCAAATTTTAGTGAATCAAACTAAGGGTGACAATCCTCAGTTTATGGCACAAGAGGTTCAAAGTAATATTCAACTTGTAAATACGTATAAAGAAATTGTTAAAAGTCCGAGAATTTTAGATGAAGTGTCAAAAGACTTGAATCACAAGTATTCACCATCTAAATTGTCGAGCATGTTGACAATTACGAATCAAGAAAATACACAACTTATCAACATCCAAGTTAAAAGTGGTCATAAGGAAGATTCGGAAAAAATTGCGAATAGCTTCGCTAAAGTTACAAGTAAACAAATTCCGAAGATTATGAGTGTGGATAACGTATCAATTTTATCTAAAGCAGACGGTACAGCAGTTAAAGTCGCACCAAAAACTGTAGTGAATCTAATCGGTGCATTCTTTTTAGGATTAGTTGTCGCGCTTATATATATCTTCTTCAAAGTAATTTTCGATAAGCGAATTAAAGATGAAGAAGATGTAGAGAAAGAATTAGGATTGCCTGTATTGGGTTCAATTCAAAAATTTAATTAAGGATGGTTGCTACTTATGTCAAAAAAGGAAAATACGACAACAACACTATTTGTGTATGAAAAACCAAAATCAACAATTAGTGAAAAGTTTCGAGGTATACGTTCAAACATCATGTTTTCAAAAGCAAATGGTGAAGTAAAGCGCTTATTGGTTACTTCTGAAAAGCCTGGTGCAGGTAAAAGTACAGTTGTATCGAATGTAGCGATTACTTATGCACAAGCAGGCTATAAGACATTAGTTATTGATGGTGATATGCGTAAGCCAACACAAAACTATATTTTTAATGAGCAAAATAATAATGGACTATCAAGCTTAATCATTGGTCGAACGACTATGTCAGAAGCAATTACGTCGACAGAAATTGAAAATTTAGATTTGCTAACAGCTGGCCCTGTACCTCCAAATCCATCTGAGTTAATTGGGTCTGAAAGGTTCAAAGAATTAGTTGATCTGTTTAATAAACGTTACGACATTATTATTGTCGATACACCGCCAGTTAATACTGTGACTGATGCACAACTATATGCGCGTGCTATTAAAGATAGTCTGTTAGTAATTGATAGTGAAAAAAATGATAAAAATGAAGTTAAAAAAGCAAAAGCACTTATGGAAAAAGCAGGCAGTAACATTCTAGGTGTCATTTTGAACAAGACAAAGGTCGATAAATCTTCTAGTTATTATCACTATTATGGAGATGAATAAGTATGATTGATATTCACAACCATATATTGCCTAATATAGATGACGGTCCGACAAATGAAACAGAGATGCTGGATCTTTTAAAACAAGCGACAACTCAAGGTGTTACAGAAATCATTGTAACATCACATCACTTACATCCTCGATATACCACACCTATAGAAAAAGTGAAATCATGTTTAAACCATATTGAAAGCTTAGAGGAAGTACAAGCACTAAATCTAAAGTTTTATTATGGTCAGGAAATAAGAATTACCGATCAAATCCTTAATGATATTGATCGAAAAGTTATTACCGGTATTAATGATTCACGCTATTTACTAATAGAATTTCCATCAAATGAAGTTCCACACTATACTGATCAATTATTTTTCGAATTACAGAGTAAAGGCTTTGTACCGATTATTGCACATCCAGAGCGGAATAAAGCAATAAGTCAAAACCTTGACATACTATACGATTTAATTAACAAAGGTGCTTTAAGTCAAGTGACAACGGCGTCATTAGCGGGTATTTCCGGTAGAAAAATTAGAAAATTAGCAATTCAAATGATTGAAAACAATCTGACACATTTCATCGGTTCAGATGCGCATAACACAGAAATCAGACCGTTCTTAATGAAAGACTTATTTAATGATAAGAAATTACGTGATTATTATGAAGATATGAACGGATTTATTAGTAATGCGAAGTTAGTTGTTGATGATAAAAAAATTCCTAAACGAATGCCACAACAAGATTATAAACAGAAAAGATGGTTTGGGTTATAAACAGCAAATGAGGGGTTTTATGGCACATTTATCTGTGAAATTGCGGCTTTTAATACTAGTATTAATCGATTCACTGATAGTGACATTTTCAGTATTCGTAAGTTATTACATTTTAGAACCGTATTTCAAAACATATTCTGTCAAATTATTAATATTGGCAGCTATATCACTATTCATATCGCATCATATTTCAGCATTTATTTTTAATATGTATCATCGAGCGTGGGAATATGCCAGTGTGAGTGAATTGATTTTAATTGTTAAAGCTGTGACGACATCTATCGTTATTACGATGGTGGTCGTGACAATTGTTACAGGCAATAGACCGTTTTTTAGATTGTATTTAATTACTTGGATGATGCACTTGATTTTAATAGGTGGCTCAAGGTTATTTTGGCGTATTTATCGGAAATACCTTGGAGGTAAGTCATTTAATAAGAAGCCAACTTTAGTTGTTGGTGCTGGTCAAGCAGGTTCAATGCTGATTAGACAAATGTTGAAAAGTGACGAAATGAAACTTGAACCGGTATTAGCAGTCGATGATGACGAACATAAACGCAATATCACAATTACTGAGGGTGTAAAAGTCCAAGGTAAAATTGCGGATATTCCAGAACTAGTGAGGAAATATAAGATTAAAAAAATCATCATTGCAATTCCAACTATTGGTCAAGAGCGTTTGAAAGAAATTAATAATATTTGCCATATGGATGGCGTTGAGTTATTGAAAATGCCAAATATAGAAGACGTCATGTCTGGTGAGTTAGAAGTGAACCAACTTAAAAAAGTTGAAGTAGAAGATTTACTAGGCAGAGATCCTGTTGAATTAGATATGGATATGATATCAAATGAATTGACGAATAAAACTATTTTAGTTACGGGTGCAGGTGGTTCAATAGGATCAGAAATTTGTAGACAAGTTTGTAATTTCTATCCAGAACGTATTATTCTACTTGGCCATGGTGAAAACAGTATTTATTTAATCAATCGCGAATTGCGAAATCGCTTCGGAAAAAATGTTGATATCGTTCCTATTATAGCGGATGTGCAAAATAGAGCGCGTATGTTTGAAATTATGGAAATGTATAAACCATACGCAGTTTATCATGCAGCAGCACACAAGCACGTGCCGTTAATGGAAGACAACCCTGAAGAAGCAGTACGTAATAATATTTTAGGTACGAAAAATACTGCTGAAGCTGCTAAAAATGCAGAGGTAAAGAAATTCGTTATGATTTCTACGGATAAAGCCGTTAATCCGCCTAATGTCATGGGCGCTTCAAAGCGAATTGCAGAAATGATTATTCAAAGTTTAAATGATGAAACGCATCGAACAAATTTTGTTGCAGTGAGATTTGGTAATGTACTTGGATCGAGAGGATCTGTGATTCCACTTTTCAAAAGTCAAATTGAAGAAGGTGGGCCAGTTACTGTGACACATCCTGAAATGACACGTTACTTTATGACAATTCCTGAAGCTTCTAGACTAGTTTTGCAGGCAGGGGCATTAGCAGAAGGTGGCGAAGTATTTGTGCTAGATATGGGAGAACCAGTGAAAATTGTAGATTTGGCACGTAATTTAATTAAGCTAAGTGGTAAAAAAGAAGACGACATACGCATTACTTATACAGGGATTAGACCCGGCGAAAAAATGTTTGAAGAGCTTATGAATAAAGATGAGGTTCATCCTGAACAAGTATTTGAAAAAATTTATCGTGGCAAAGTACAACATATGAAATGTAATGAAGTTGAAGCGATTATTCAAGACATCGTCAATGACTTTAGTAAAGAAAAAATTATTAACTATGCCAATGGCAAAAAGGGAGATAATTATGTTCGATGACAAAATTTTATTAATTACTGGGGGCACAGGATCATTCGGTAATGCTGTTATGAAACGGTTTTTAGATTCTAATATTAAAGAAATTCGTATTTTTTCACGCGATGAGAAAAAACAAGATGACATTCGAAAAAAATATAATAATTCAAAATTAAAGTTCTACATTGGTGATGTGCGTGATAGTCAAAGTGTAGAAACAGCAATGCGAGATGTTGATTATGTATTCCATGCAGCAGCTTTAAAACAAGTGCCGTCATGTGAATTCTTTCCAGTTGAGGCAGTGAAGACAAATATTATTGGTACAGAAAATGTCTTACAAAGTGCTATTCATCAAAATGTTAAAAAAGTCATATGTTTATCTACAGATAAGGCAGCGTATCCTATTAATGCTATGGGTATTTCAAAAGCAATGATGGAAAAAGTATTCGTAGCCAAATCAAGAAATATTCGTAGTGAACAAACGCTGATTTGTGGTACAAGATACGGTAATGTGATGGCTTCAAGAGGATCAGTAATACCTTTGTTTATCGACAAAATCAAAGCTGGAGAACCTTTAACGATTACAGATCCTGATATGACAAGATTTTTAATGAGCTTAGAAGATGCGGTAGAACTAGTTGTTCATGCATTTAAGCATGCAGAGACAGGAGATATTATGGTTCAAAAAGCACCAAGCTCAACGGTAGGGGATCTTGCGACCGCATTATTAGAATTGTTTGAAGCTGATAATGCAATTGAAATCATTGGTACGCGACATGGAGAGAAAAAAGCAGAAACATTGTTGACGAGAGAAGAATACGCACAATGTGAAGATATGGGTGATTATTTTAGAGTGCCGGCAGACTCCAGAGATTTAAATTATAGTAATTATGTTGAAACCGGTAACGAAAAGATTACGCAATCTTATGAATATAACTCCGATAATACACATATTTTAACGGTGGAAGAGATAAAAGAAAAACTTTTAACACTAGAATATGTTAGAAACGAATTGAATGATTATAAAGCTTCAATGAGATAGGAGAGATTGACGTTGAATATTGTAATTACAGGAGCAAAAGGTTTTGTAGGAAAAAACTTGAAAGCAGATTTAACATCAACGACAGATCATCATATTTTCGAAGTACATCGACAAACTAAAGAGGAAGAATTAGAGTCAGCATTGTTGAAAGCAGACTTTGTCGTGCATTTAGCGGGTGTTAATCGACCTGAACATGACAAAGAATTCAGCTTAGGAAACGTGAGTTATTTAGATCATGTACTTGATATATTAACTAGAAATACGAAAAAGCCAGCGATATTATTATCGTCTTCAATACAAGCAACACAAGATAATCCTTATGGTGAGAGTAAGTTGCAAGGGGAACAGCTATTAAGAGAGTATGCCGAAGAGTATGGCAATACGGTTTATATTTATCGCTGGCCAAATTTATTCGGCAAGTGGTGTAAGCCGAATTATAACTCAGTGATAGCAACATTTTGTTACAAAATTGGACGTAACGAAGAGATTCAAGTTAATGATCGGAATGTTGAACTGACGCTAAACTACGTGGATGATATCGTCGCTGAAATAAAACGTGCTATTGAAGGAACTCCAACGATTGAAAATGGTGTACCTACAGTACCAAACGTATTTAAAGTGACATTGGGAGAAATTGTAGATTTATTATACAAGTTCAAACAGTCACGTCTCGATCGAACATTGCCGAAATTAGATAACTTGTTTGAAAAAGATTTGTATAGTACGTATTTAAGCTATCTACCTAGTACAGACTTTAGTTATCCCTTACTTATGAATGTGGATGATAGGGGTTCTTTTACAGAATTTATAAAAACACCGGATCGTGGTCAAGTTTCTGTAAATATTTCTAAGCCAGGTATTACTAAAGGTAATCACTGGCATCATACTAAAAACGAAAAATTTCTAGTCGTATCAGGTAAAGGGGTAATTCGTTTTAGACATGTTAATGATGATGAAATCATTGAGTATTACGTTTCTGGCGACAAATTAGAAGTTGTAGACATACCAGTAGGATACACACATAATATTGAAAATTTAGGTGACACAGATATGGTAACTATTATGTGGGTGAATGAAATGTTTGATCCAAATCAGCCAGATACGTATTTCTTGGAGGTATAGCGCATGGAAAAACTAAAATTAATGACAATAGTTGGTACAAGGCCTGAAATCATTCGTTTATCATCAACGATTAAAGCATGTGATCAATATTTTAATCAGATATTAGTACACACTGGTCAAAATTATGATTATACATTGAATCAAATTTTCTTTGATGATTTGGAATTGAGACAACCGGACCACTACTTAGAGGCAGTTGGAAGTAACCTTGGAGAAACGATGGGGAATATTATTGCGAAGACATATGACGTTTTATTACGCGAACAACCAGATGCACTTTTAATTCTTGGTGATACAAATAGTTGTTTAGCAGCAGTATCTGCTAAACGATTAAAGATTCCTGTGTTCCACATGGAAGCGGGTAATAGATGCTTTGATCAGAATGTACCTGAAGAAATCAATCGTAAAATTGTTGACCATGTCAGTGATGTGAATCTACCTTATACGGAACATAGCAGACGTTATTTATTAGATGAAGGCTTCAATAAAGCGAATATCTTTGTGACAGGATCACCGATGACAGAAGTGATAGAAGCGCATCGAGATAAAATTAATCACAGTGACGTTTTAAATAAACTAGGATTAGAACCGCAACAATACATTTTAGTATCTGCGCATAGAGAAGAGAATATCGATAATGAAAAGAATTTTAAATCATTAATGAATGCGATAAATGATATTGCCAAAAAGTATAAAATGCCTGTGATTTATTCAACGCATCCAAGAAGTTGGAAGAAAATTGAAGAAAGTAAATTTGAATTTGATCCATTAGTTAAAAAGTTAAAGCCATTTGGTTTCTTTGATTATAATGCATTGCAAAAAGATGCATTTGTTGTGCTATCAGATAGTGGAACATTGTCAGAAGAGTCGTCTATTTTGAAGTTCCCTGGTGTCCTTATTCGAACTTCCACAGAAAGACCGGAAGTACTAGATAAAGGTACGGTTATTGTAGGTGGTATTACCTATAACAATCTAATCCAATCCGTTGAACTAGCAAGAGAGATGCAAAACAATAACGAACCGATGATTGATGCTATTGATTATAAAGACACTAACGTTTCGACAAAGGTAGTTAAAATTATTCAAAGCTATAAAGATATTATCAATCGAAATACTTGGAGGAAATGACGATGAGGATAGCGATTCTTGGCGCTACTAACATTAAGCATATGTCATTATTATCACATTATTTAAACCACATTGATTTGAATATCAATGAGGTGGACATTATATACACTGACAAATATGATATCGAAGAACATATCCAAGGCATCAATAATTACTATAAATATAAAGTAGATATTAAAGAAGATTGGACATTTATCAAAAAAGCTATTGCTTACTATCGATTTAGGCCATACGCTATGAAAATTCTTAAAGAAAATCGTTATGATTTTGTCATAGTATGGGGAAGTTATACAGGACACTTATTTAAAAGTTTTTTAGAAAAACACTATAAAAATAAATTCATTTTAAATATAAGGGACTACTTTTTTGAAAATAATAAACTTATTAAGTATAGAATGAAAAAAATCGTTGATGCTAGCAGGCTGACAACATTATCTTCAGAAGGTTTTCTTAAATTTTTACCTAAATCTGAAAAATATAGAATTATTTATAGTTATAACATGAGTATTATTAGAGAAAGTAATGTAACCGATGGGTTTAAAAAAAGATGGCCAATTAATATAGGTTTTATTGGTAATGTTAGATTTAATGAGATAAATCAAAAATTGATAAAGGAACTGGCAAATGATTCAAGGTTCCATATGCAATATTTTGGAACAGGGTCGGAAAAATTAGAAGTCTTTGCTCGAGAAAATTTTATTAATAATATTACATTTTCTGGCGGCTTTGACTTGAAAGAAACACCGAAATATTTAAATGAAATTGATATACTTAATAATTTGTTTGGTAATCAAAATATTGCTTTAGATACTGCTTTATCCATAAGAATGTATTATGCGTTGTTTTTAAACAAACCTATTATTACAACAGACGATACATTCACCGCTACAGAAGCTAATAAATTCGGACTGGGTTTTAGTATTAATCCAGAAAATTTAAAAGGTATTGGTGATGAATTGATGGATTGGTATAACAATTTGGATGTAATGGACATTAATCATAAAAGAGAAGCTTATAGAAACGATGTAATTGAAAATAATAAACAGTTCTATCAAGAGATAGGCAGGATATTTAATGAATAAGATATATAATGTCACTTCATATGTTATTGCCATTTTAATGTTGCCTTGCCTTATGTTAGGTGATAAACCTTTATTATTTTTAGCACCTATAAGTTATGGAGTAGGAAAGCTCTTTATAAGCTTCTCGAATAATCCGAATTTTAAATTTTCGAAAATTGTATACGATGTTTTAGGTTTTCTTAGATTAGTATTTATACCTGCTATGATAGTGTTTTTCCAGGATTCAACTATAGATAATTTGCCATTAGGACAAGCTTATTTTAATCAAGCGGTTATTTATATGAGTGTGGAGTTTATCATAGGCTCGCTATTTATATTGATACTATCTAAATTATTCAAACATGAAGTGGTATCAAGAAATAGCTTTACACTTTCTGGATCATCAATTTATTACATTGTGTTTGGTCTTGTTATTTGTGGGATTTTTGTAGCTTTTCCCGAAGTGCGCAAAAACATATCATTTTTAATTATTAAAACAGATGCAATGGGAAGAGGAACCGAAGCAACAAGTGGTTTAAATGTTCTTTTTGTAATGCTATTTCAACTTACCTTAGCGTTATTATTCTTAATAATCGCATATGCTTCATATAAAAAGTATAAAGAGAATCCTAAAATTATTTATGTTGTATTGCCGCTAGCTATAGGAATTTTAAATATTAGTTTAATTGTTGGTGAAAGAAGAAGTTATCAACTTTATACAATGGTTGCTGTTTTAACAGTGGTGTCAATCTTGTTTTCTAAGCATAAAAGACGTATCAATATCATTATTATATTTGTAGGTATTTTCGTATTAGCATTGATGACACTATATAAAGAATTGTATGTGTTTAATTATAGTTCATATAGCGAGGCGTTAAATAGTACAAGTGTAAGTAATCTTAAAATAGTTGACACGTTGCAGTCATATTTTTATGGACCTAGCAATATTGCAGCTTCTATAGACTATTTGAATTACTATAATGGTTCGTTCAAACAATATTTATTTGATAATACCAGAGCTGTTTTTGGGTTTAATTTCTTTTTAGATAAAAAGCAGTTGATTACTAGCCAACTTTTTAACCAATTGATATATGGTAGTAAACAATTGACTGGGCATCTAATTTCGAGTGCTGGATATGGAATTATTTATTTTGGACCCTTATTCTTCTATTTGAATTTAATTGCAAATATCTTTTTTGCATTTCTGAGTGAGTATATTATTCGGAAGAGTCATTCGTTAGAAGTGATATTTATTGGTACATATATTTATATGAGACTTATTACGAGTATTTTTAGTCACCCGACACCATTAATCACATTGATTTCTATGATTTTAGTTGTATATGTTATAGCTATTATCCCAGGCATTATAATAAAAAAATTTACTAAAAAAGTAGGGATAGAATGATTGTAAAAACATTTATGAAATCGAAAATATTTAGATTAATGAATACACCACTATTATTATTTTATAAGAAAGAATATTTAACTGGATATTATTTTGAAAATAAAGTGGCTGGATGGTTATGGGCGTGGAAAGCTGTTCCGTTCAAGTTGTTAGGAATAAATACGAGTTTGCCATTTCCTGCAGATATAACTGTTAGAATGCATAACCCTAATAACATTGTTTTTGATAAAAATGATATTCATATTTTTCAATCGCCCGGGACGTATTTTAATAATTTTTCAGCAGTTATATATATAGGTAGAGGTGTTTATATAGCGCCTAACGTAGGTATTATTACAGCTAATCATAATATTAAAAATTTGAAGTCACATGCACCAGGGGAAGATGTCAAAATAGGGAATTATAGTTGGATTGGAATGAACTCAGTTATATTACCAGGAGTAGAATTGGGGGAACATACAATTGTAGGGGCTGGGTCGGTTGTAACAAAAAGTTTTCCAGAAGGTAACGTTGTTATAGGTGGCAATCCAGCGAAAATCATCAAGAAAATCTGAGGTTAATTATGAGATTAAATAAATTTATTGGCGATTCGTTTTTAATGATTTTAAGCAGTGGCATCGCTCAAGTCATATTAATCATCACTACCCCAATTATTACAAGACTATATTCACCTACAGAATTTGGTGAGTTTACAATTTTTTCAAATATCGCAATGATTTTAATACCAATAATAAATGCAAGATACGATTTGTTGATTGTGAATACCAAAAATGACCGTAGTGCTAATATACTTTCACAAATCAGTTTTTTGATATCATTGCTTATTTTATTAATACTGATACCAATATTTGCGATTAGTGCATGTTTATACCCAAACTTTATATTAGATTTTATTTTCATTATTATTATGTTGTTTTTGGTAAGTTTAACAAACATTTTTACAAATTATCTAAATAAGGAAAGAAAGTATAAAGTGTTAAGTTTGATTAATGTGTTTAGAGCTGGATCAATGGCTTTACTTCAAATCATTTTCGGACTTTTAGCATTAGGAAGTTTAGGATTAATTATTGGTTTTTCATTATCCTATATCGCAGGCATTACACTAGGATATAAAACGTTTAAAAAGCACTTTAATATTGTGAGAGATAAAGAAGAAACTAAAGCATTATTTTTAGAAAATAAAAATCAGTTAGTTTATTCAACACCATCAATATTATTAAATAGTTTGTCTTTCTCGGTTGTTGTGTTCTTTATAGGTATTTTGTATACCAATACAGAAGTGGGTATTTATGGTATGGCCATAAGAGTACTAGGCATACCAGTGACAATTATTTCATTAGGGTTATCAAAAATATTTATGCAACAAGCCAATGACTATTATATTGAACATGGTAACTTCCGAAATTTATTACTTAAATTTAGTTCCATACTGGTTATAGTTTCTATAATTCTTTATGTGCCACTTTATTTGTTCAGTGAAGAATTAGTCAATATATTATTAGGACATAGCTGGGTTGACGCAATTACAGTTATAAAAATTGTTATCCCATTATTTGTTATAAGGCTGATTGTATCAACGGTATCACTTTCTGTGATTGTATTACAAAAACAACAGTTAGAATTAATACTACAAGCGTTATTTTTAATAGGTACTACTGCAACATTTGTTATATCAAAAATGCTTAATTTAACTTTTTTAAACTTTGTATCTATTAATACAATTGTTTTAATCGTATCGTACATGATATTTTTCATAGCACTCTATTATTTTGCTAAAAATAAACAGTTCAAAAATTCTTAGTCTAAATTCATTAATAAAAAGGACGTCGATTAGATGAGTGAAAAAAAGATTTTGATTTTATGTCAGTATTTTTATCCGGAATATGTATCTTCTGCGACGTTACCAACTCAATTGGCGGAAGATTTAATTGCGAATCACATTAATGTCGATGTCATGTGTGGATGGCCATATGAATATAGTAATCATAAACAGGTTTCTAAAACCGAGATGCATCGTGGTATTCGCATTCGACGTCTCAAGTATTCGAGGTTTAATAACAAAAGTAAGGTTGGAAGGATCATCAATTTCTTTAGTTTATTTTCAAAATTCGTGATTAATATACCTAAAATGTTGAAATATGATCAGATTCTTGTTTACTCTAATCCACCAATCTTGCCATTAATACCAGACGTTTTACACAGACTGCTTAAGAAAAAATATTCTTTTGTGGTGTATGATATAGCACCTGATAATGCGATTAAGACAGGTGCAACTCGTCCAGGTAGCATGATTGATAAGCTGATGCGTTACATTAATAGACATGTCTACAAGAATGCTGAAAATGTCATTGTCCTTGGTACGGAAATGAAAAACTACTTACTAAATCATCAAATTTCTAAAAATGCTGACAATATCCATGTGATTCCTAACTGGTATGACATGCGTCAATTACAAGACAATCGTATCTATAATGACACATTTAAAGCTTACCGTGAGCAATACGACAAAATTTTATTGTATAGCGGTAATATGGGGCAGTTACAGGATATGGAGACACTTATCTCATTTTTAAAATTAAATAAGGATCAGTCTCAAACGTTAACAATACTTTGTGGTCATGGTAAGAAATTTGCAGATGTCAAAACGGCAATAGAAGACCATCGTATTGAAAATGTTAAAATGTTTGAGTTTTTAACAGGTACAGACTATGCTGACGTATTAAAAATTGCGGATGTATGTATTGCATCGCTGATTAAAGAAGGCGTCGGTTTAGGCGTGCCGAGCAAGAATTATGGCTATCTTGCAGCTAAGAAAGCGTTGGTACTCGTCATGGATAAGCAATCTGATATCGTTCAACATGTTGAACAATATGATGCGGGTATCCAAATTGATAATGGCGATGCACATGCCATTTATAACTTCATCAACACTCACTCGAGTAAGGAATTGCACGAGATGGGTGAGCGCGCACATCAACTGTTTAAAGATAAATATACGAGAGAAATTAATACTATGAAGTATTACAATCTGTTGAAGTGAGGAGATAATTATGAAGCGATTATTCGATGTAGTGAGTTCAATATATGGTTTAGTAGTTTTAAGTCCGATTCTGTTAATTACAGCATTACTAATTAAAATGGAATCACCTGGACCAGCCATTTTCAAACAAAAAAGACCGACGATTAATAATGAATTGTTTAATATTTATAAGTTTAGATCAATGAAAATAGACACACCTAATGTTGCAACTGATTTAATGGATTCAACATCGTATATAACAAAGACAGGGAAGGTCATTCGTAAGACCTCTATTGATGAATTGCCACAATTATTGAATGTTTTAAAAGGAGAAATGTCAATTGTAGGTCCTAGACCAGCGCTTTATAATCAATACGAATTAATCGAAAAACGTACAAAAGCGAACGTGCATACGATTAGACCAGGTGTGACAGGACTAGCTCAAGTGATGGGGAGAGATGATATCACTGATAATCAAAAAGTAGCGTATGATCATTATTACTTAACACATCAATCTATGATGCTTGATATGTATATCATATATAAAACAATTAAAAATATCGTTACTTCAGAAGGTGTGCATCACTAATGAGAAAAAATATTTTAATTACAGGCGTACATGGATATATCGGTAATGCTTTAAAAGATAAGCTTATTGAACAAGGACATCAAGTAGATCAAATTAATGTTAGGAATCAATTATGGAAGTCGACCTCGTTCAAAGATTATGATGTTTTAATTCATACAGCAGCTTTGGTTCACAACAATTCACCTCAAGCAAGGCTATCTGATTATATGCAAGTGAATATGTTGCTGACGAAACAATTGGCACAAAAGGCTAAAGCTGAAGACGTTAAACAATTTATTTTTATGAGTACTATGGCAGTTTATGGAAAAGAAGGTCAGGTTGGTAAATCAGATCAAATTGATACACAAACACCAATGAACCCTACGACCAACTATGGTATTTCCAAAAAGTTCGCTGAACAAGCATTACAAGAGTTGATTAGTGATTCGTTTAAAGTAGCAATTGTGAGACCACCAATGATTTATGGTGCACATTGCCCAGGAAATTTCCAACGGTTAATGCAATTGTCAAAGCGACTGCCAATCATTCCCAATATTAACAATCAGCGCAGTGCATTATATATTAAACATCTGACAGCATTTATTGATCAATTAATATTATTAGAAGTGACAGGCGTGTATCATCCTCAAGATAGTTTTTACTTTGATACATCGTCAGTAATGTATGAAATACGTCGCCAATCACATCGTAAAACGGTATTGATCAACATGCCTTCAGTGTTAAATAAGTATTTTAATAAGTTGTCGGTCTTTAGAAAATTATTTGGCAATTTAATATACAGCAATACGTTATATGATAATAATAATGCACTTGAAGTTATTCCTGGAAAAATGTCACTTGTTATTGCGGACATCATGGATGAAACGACAACCAAAGATAAGGCATAAGTCATCTATTAAATAAAATCAACATACAAATCGTTTTATTTGGAGGTTATAGTATGAAGTTAACAGTAGTTGGCTTAGGTTATATTGGTTTACCAACATCAATTATGTTTGCAAAACATGGCGTCGATGTGCTTGGTGTTGATATTAATCAGCAAACGATTGATAAGTTACAAAGTGGTCAAATTAGTATTGAAGAACCTGGATTACAAGAGGTTTATGAAGAGGTACTGTCATCGGGAAAATTGAAGGTATCTACAACGCCAGAAGCATCTGATGTTTTTATCATTGCCGTTCCGACGCCGAATAATGATGATCAGTACCGGTCATGTGACATTTCGCTAGTTATGCGTGCATTAGATAGTATTTTATCATTTTTAGAAAAAGGAAATACTATTATTGTAGAGTCGACAATTGCGCCTAAAACGATGGATGATTTTGTAAAACCAGTCATCGAAAATTTAGGATTTACAATAGGTAAAGATATTTATTTAGTGCATTGTCCAGAACGTGTACTGCCAGGAAAAATTTTAGAAGAATTAGTTCATAACAATCGTATCATTGGCGGTGTGACTAAAGCTTGTATTGAAGCGGGTAAATGTGTCTATCGCACATTCGTTCAGGGAGAAATGATTGAAACAGATGCACGTACTGCTGAAATGAGTAAGCTAATGGAAAACACATATAGAGACGTGAACATTGCTTTAGCTAATGAATTAACAAAAATTTGCAACAACTTAAATATTAATGTATTAGATGTGATTGAAATGGCAAACAAACATCCGCGTGTTAATATCCATCAACCTGGTCCAGGTGTAGGCGGTCATTGTTTAGCTGTTGATCCGTACTTTATTATTGCTAAAGACCCTGAAAATGCAAAGTTAATTCAAACTGGACGTGAAATTAATAATTCAATGCCGGCCTATGTTGTTGATACAACGAAGCAAATCATCAAAGCGTTGAGCGGGAATAAAGTCACAGTCTTTGGTTTAACTTATAAAGGTGATGTTGATGATATAAGAGAATCGCCAGCATTTGATATTTATGAGCTATTAAATCAAGAACCAGACATAGAAGTATGTGCTTATGATCCACATGTTGAATTAGATTTTGTGGAACATGATATGTCACATGCTGTCAAAGACGCATCGCTAGTATTGATTTTAAGTGACCACTCAGAATTTAAAAATTTATCGGACAGTCATTTTGATAAAATGAAGCATAAAGTGATTTTTGATACAAAAAATGTTGTGAAATCATCATTTGAAGATGTATCGTATTATAATTATGGCAATATATTTAATTTTATCGACAAATAAAATGTGTCAAACTAGGGCATACATGATTAAGGAAAGATAAGCTGTCATGTGTTTGAACTTCAGAGAGGATAATGTTATGAAAAAAATTATGGTTATTTTCGGTACGAGACCCGAAGCAATAAAAATGGCACCATTAGTAAAAGAAATTGATCATAATGGGAACTTTGAAGCGAACATTGTGATTACAGCACAACATAGAGATATGTTAGATAGTGTGTTAAGTATATTTGATATTCAAGCTGATCATGATTTAAATATTATGCAAGATCAACAAACGTTAGCGGGCCTTACGGCGAATGCGCTTGCTAAACTTGATAGCATCATTAATGAGGAACAACCGGATATGATTTTAGTACATGGTGATACTACAACGACTTTTGTAGGAAGTTTGGCAGCATTTTATCATCAAATTCCGGTCGGACATGTAGAAGCTGGACTTCGAACACATCAGAAATACTCACCATTTCCTGAAGAGTTAAATCGAGTCATGGTAAGTAATATTGCTGAATTGAATTTTGCGCCAACAGTAATTGCAGCTAAAAATTTACTTTTTGAAAACAAAGACAAAGAGCGTATCTTTATTACTGGAAATACAGTTATTGACGCATTGTCAACAACAGTTCAAAATGATTTTGTTTCAACGATTATTAATAAACATAAAGGCAAGAAAGTTATTTTACTAACAGCGCATCGTCGTGAAAATATTGGGGAACCGATGCATCAGATTTTTAAAGCAGTAAGAGATTTGGCAGATGAATATAAAGATGTTGTCTTCATTTATCCAATGCATCGTAATCCAAAGGTAAGAGCGATTGCCGAAAAATATTTATCTGGGAGAAATCGGATTGAATTAATTGAGCCATTAGATGCGATTGAGTTCCATAATTTTACAAATCAATCGTACCTCGTGCTGACAGATTCTGGTGGTATTCAAGAGGAGGCTCCTACATTTGGAAAACCTGTGTTGGTATTAAGGAATCATACAGAGCGTCCCGAAGGCGTTGAGGCGGGAACATCGAGAGTAATTGGCACAGATTATGACAATATTGTTCGAAATGTGAAACAATTGATTGAGGATGATGAAGCGTATCAACGTATGAGTCAAGCGAATAATCCATATGGTGATGGACAAGCATCACGACGTATTTGTGAAGCAATAGAATATTATTTTGGATTGCGCACAGACAAGCCGGATGAATTCGTACCTTTACGTCACAAATAATAAAAAACCCCTAATCATGAAGTTGGTTTAGACAACCAGCGGTGACTAGGGGTTTTTAATATATTTATTTTTGATAGTGGTAGCCAATATCATATTTGAATACTTTATTTGATAATATTGGACTTTGCTGTCCATCGTCATCACTTTTTAAACGTACATTTTTATGAGCTTCTTTAAATATATCGGAATTCAACCAATTATTAAAGCTATCTTCAGATTCCCAAATAGTTAAGATTTTAACTTCGTCTGTATCCTCGGTATTTAATGTTTTAGTGACAAACATTTGTTGGAAGCCTTCAATAGTTTCAATACCTTGTCTATTGTAAAAACGTTCAATCGTTTCTTCCGCACTGCCTTTTTGTAATTGTAATCTATTTTCTGCCATAAACATGGGCAATCACTCCTCTATTTTATGATTTGATTTGGGTAATGTTTTTACAAATGTAAAGAGTACAGCGGTTTGTATGATAACCATTATGATTAATCCTACACGGACTGCAAGAACATCCACCATATAAATTGAAAAACCTATTACAATGTACAAGCTAATTAAAATTTTAATTTTCTGTTGTAGCGTGTAGCCTCGATGTAAATAAAAGTTTTCTACATATTCTTTATAAATTTTTTGATTAATAAGCCAATTGTAAAAGCGATCTGAACTTCGAGCAAAACAAAAAACTGCTACGAGTAAAAAAGGGGTCGTTGGCAGTAAAGGTAATACGGCACCTGCAATACCAAGCGCTGTAAATATTAAGCCAATGACGATTAAAATAAGTCGCATTGAAAAAACTCCATTCTAGTACTAATGCGCATGTAATATTGTTTTAGTAATATAACTCATGCTAAATATAATGTGTATGATAAGTGCAATGACTCAGTAAAATGAAACGTTGTTGAATTATTCTTGTCCCATTAACGCATTTTAAGCGCGACTTTCATAACAACCAAACTATTTAATGAGAATTATTCTCAAGTATTATAGTTATATTATGTGTTTTATTTTTGAAAAGTGCAATATGTTTTCGAAAATAAGATTATTTTTATGTGCAAAAACGACGCAAAAGTTTTAAAAATGAGACTTCTGTGAGCTGATTATTTTATAAAATGTAAACGCTTACTATATAATGTGAATCATATCGTTTAAAAGCATTATTAAATATGATGCTAAGAGATTTATATTATAGCCAATAAACAAAGGAGAGATAATATGGCAGTAAACGTTCGAGATTATATAGCAGAGAATTATGGTTTATTTATCAATGGGGAATTTGTTAAAGGTAGCAGTGACGAAACAATCGAAGTGACTAATCCAGCAACTGGAGAAACACTATCACATATTACAAGAGCAAAAGATAAAGATGTCGATCATGCAGTCAAAGTGGCGCAAGAGGCATTTGAATCATGGTCATTAACTTCTAAATCAGAACGTGCACAAATGTTGCGTGATATTGGTGATAAATTAATGGCACAAAAAGATAAAATTGCAATGATTGAAACATTAAATAATGGTAAACCGATTCGTGAGACAACAGCAATTGATATTCCATTTGCTGCAAGACATTTCCATTATTTCGCAAGTGTTATTGAAACAGAAGAAGGTACAGTAAATGATATCGATAAAGACACAATGAGTATCGTACGACATGAGCCGATTGGCGTCGTAGGTGCTGTTGTTGCTTGGAACTTCCCAATGCTATTAGCTGCATGGAAGATTGCGCCAGCCATTGCTGCAGGTAATACAATTGTGATTCAACCTTCGTCTTCAACACCATTAAGTTTATTGGAAGTTGCTAAAATTTTCCAAGAGGTATTACCTAAAGGTGTTGTCAATATACTAACGGGTAAAGGTTCAGAATCAGGTAATGCAATTTTCAATCATGATGGTGTAGATAAATTATCATTTACGGGCTCAACTGATGTAGGTTATCAAGTTGCCGAAGCTGCAGCAAAACATCTAGTACCCGCTACATTAGAGCTTGGTGGTAAAAGCGCCAATATCATATTAGATGATGCTAATTTAGACCTTGCAGTTGAAGGTATTCAGTTAGGTATTTTATTCAACCAAGGTGAAGTATGTAGTGCAGGTTCTCGATTATTAGTTCATGAAAAAATTTATGATCAATTGGTGCCACGTTTACAAGAGGCATTTTCAAATATTAAAGTTGGAGATCCACAAGATGAAGCTACACAAATGGGTAGTCAAACTGGTAAGGATCAATTAGATAAAATTCAATCATATATTGATGCAGCAAAAGAATCAGATGCACAAATTTTAGCAGGCGGTCATCGCTTAACTGAAAATGGATTAGATAAAGGGTTCTTCTTTGAGCCGACATTAATTGCTGTGCCAGACAATCATCACAAATTAGCACAAGAAGAAATATTTGGACCAGTGTTAACAGTGATTAAAGTGAAGGACGATCAAGAAGCAATTGATATAGCTAATGATTCTGAGTATGGTTTAGCAGGCGGTGTATTTTCTCAAAATATCACACGTGCATTAAATATTGCTAAAGCTGTACGTACAGGACGTATTTGGATTAACACTTACAACCAAGTACCAGAAGGCGCACCATTTGGTGGTTATAAAAAATCAGGTATCGGTCGAGAAACTTATAAAGGTGCGTTAAGTAACTATCAACAAGTTAAAAATATTTATATTGATACAAGCAATGCTTTAAAAGGTTTGTACTAGAATAAATATCGTTTCTGAAGCGTGTTTGTAGGCAGTCTAGCGGTAAGTCTTAGCATGTTTACGGAGTTGTTTAGATTTTAAGCGAAACAAAATATATAGGAACACGTATCATGATATTAGGATATAATGACTAAAATAATAGCAGTAGGATGGTTTTTAATTGCAAATCATCTTACTGCTGTTTTTAATTATGCTAATTTGCGATGCAGCTATTATAAGGACAGAGTTGTTTATTAATTATGGTGATTTAGAAATATGAAGTTCAATATGCAAAGTCATCGTTTGTTTTAATATGTGGAACAATCATTAAAGTTATTGTGATTTTTTGAACTTAATGAAACTAAACAATAAATTTGAGATACTTTTTTGTCATTTTTATGTAACTAACACAATAATCTCGTACATTATTAAAATTTTCTATATGATAGGGATAAAGTAAAGAGCGAGTGTGCTGTAAAAGTTTTTCCAAGGTGATATTACATAAAGGTATAAAGGGTAAAGATTAATGAGTTGTCATGTGAAGAACGATGGTGTATAAATTATGGTTAATTACGGAAGCATTAATATTAATCTGAGAAGCTATAAAGAATTATTTTTAAAAGCGACAATATTAAATACGACGCATTTATTTAGGAGTGGCAAACTATAAATGGGAAAAAGGCAAATACGATAAACAGATACAAATATTTTCATCATGTCAATCATCAAAAAATTCAACAAAGTTCTAAAAAGACGCTGTGGGCATCACTAATCATCACATTGTTATTTACAGTGATTGAATTTGTCGGAGGTTTAGTATCTAATTCATTGGCATTACTGTCAGATTCATTTCATATGCTTAGTGATGTATTAGCACTTGGTTTATCTATGTTGGCCATTTATTTTGCAAGTAAAAAGCCGACTGCACGATACACATTTGGATATTTAAGATTTGAGATATTAGCTGCATTTTTAAATGGTTTAGCATTAATTGTAATTTCAATCTGGATTTTATATGAAGCTATTGTACGTATTATTTATCCGCAACCAATTGAAAGTGGCATTATGTTTATGATTGCTAGTATTGGTTTACTCGTTAATATTATTTTGACAATTATCCTTGTAAGGTCTTTAAAACAAGAAGACAATATCAATATTCAAAGTGCATTATGGCATTTCATGGGAGACTTATTGAACTCTATTGGTGTCATCGTTGCAGTTGTATTGATTTACTTTACAGGATGGCGCATCATCGACCCAATCATTAGTATTGTAATTTCACTCATCATTTTACGTGGTGGTTATAAAATTACGCGTAATGCGTGGTTAATTTTAATGGAAAGTGTGCCTCAACATTTGGATACTGATCAAATTATGGCAGATATTAAAAACATAGATGGCATATTAGATGTACATGAATTTCATTTGTGGAGTATTACAACAGAGCATTATTCATTAAGTGCCCATGTTGTGTTAGATAAAAAATATGAGGGTGATGATTATCAAGCGATTGATCAAGTATCATCATTGTTGAAAGAAAAATATGGCATTGCACATTCAACGTTGCAAATTGAAAACTTGCAATTGAATCCATTAGATGAGCCATACTTCGACAAATTAACATAAATAAAACATTGTACAGGCTGGGACATAAATCAATGTTCTATGCTCTA
>NZ_KV839070.1:0-34306 GCF_001838845.1 Staphylococcus sp. HMSC36A10 | reverse complement strand
GTCGGCGGTTCGAACCCGTCATTCTCCACCATTTTGATTATTTAATTATATGAATAAGCTGGAGGGGTAGCGAAGTGGCTAAACGCGGCGGACTGTAAATCCGCTCCTTCGGGTTCGGCAGTTCGAATCTGCCCCCCTCCACCATCTATATATTGGGCTATAGCCAAGCGGTAAGGCAACGGACTTTGACTCCGTCACTCGTTGGTTCGAATCCAGCTAGCCCAGCCATTAGAGCCATTAGCTCAGTTGGTAGAGCATCTGACTTTTAATCAGAGGGTCAGAGGTTCGAATCCTCTATGGCTCACTACTTGCACTTTCCATTTTTGGGAAGTGCTTTTTTTATGAAGTAATAAGATAAACAGATTATATGTGTAGCTATTGCTTGATAATGGTAAGCGCATACATTATTCTTTAATTACATAGAGCAAAGGGGGACGCTTATGACAAAGACAAAAGCAATTGATATTATAGGTGCACCATCAACATTTGGACAAAGAAAATTAGGTGTTGATTTAGGACCAACAGCAATTAGATATGCTGGATTAATTTCAAGATTAAAGCAATTAGACCTTGATGTATATGACAAGGGGGATATTAAGGTACCTGCTGTGAACATTGAAAAATTTCATAGTGAACAAAAAGGATTAAGAAATTATGATGAAATTATAGATGTTAATCAAAAATTAAATAAAGAGGTTTCAGCATCAATTGAAAATAACAGATTTCCTCTAGTTCTTGGTGGAGATCATTCTATTGCGGTAGGTTCAGTATCAGCAATAAGTAAACATTATAATAATTTAGGTGTTATTTGGTATGATGCACATGGTGATTTAAATATACCTGAAGAGTCACCAAGTGGAAATATTCATGGTATGCCTCTAAGGATTTTGACAGGCGAAGGTCCCAAAGAACTTTTAGAATTAAATAGTAATGTAATCAAGCCAGAAAACATCGTACTAATTGGTATGAGAGATTTAGATAAAGGTGAAAGACAATTTATCAAAGATCATAATATTAAAACATTTACTATGTCAGATATTGATAAATTGGGGATAAAGGAAGTAATTGAAAATACAATAGAATATTTGAAGTCACGCAATGTTGATGGCGTTCATTTATCTTTAGATGTTGATGCTTTAGATCCGCTTGAAACGCCAGGCACTGGTACTAGAGTTTTGGGTGGTCTTAGTTATAGAGAAAGCCATTTTGCATTGGAATTACTGCATCAATCACATTTAATTTCCTCAATGGATTTAGTTGAAGTAAATCCATTGATTGACAGTAATAATCATACTGCTGAACAAGCGGTTTCATTAGTTGGAACATTTTTTGGTGAAACTTTATTATAAATAAATGATTTGTAGTGTATAAAGTATATTTTGCTTTTTGCACTACTTTTTTTAATTCACTAAAATGATTAAGAGTAGTTATAATCTTTAAAATAAATTTTTTCTATTTAAATATATGTTCGTATGACAGTGATGTAAATGATTGGTATAATGGGTATTATGGAAAAATATTACCCGGAGGAGATGTTATGGATTTTTCCAACTTTTTTCAAAACCTCAGTACGTTAAAAATTGTAACGAGTATCCTTGATTTACTGATAGTTTGGTATGTACTTTATCTTCTCATCACGGTCTTTAAGGGAACTAAAGCGATACAATTACTTAAAGGGATATTAGTAATTGTTATTGGTCAGCAGATAAGTATGATATTGAACTTGACTGCAACATCTAAATTATTCGATATCGTTATTCAATGGGGGGTATTAGCTTTAATAGTAATATTCCAACCAGAAATTAGACGTGCGTTAGAACAACTTGGTAGAGGTAGCTTTTTAAAACGCTATACTTCTAATACGTATAGTAAAGATGAAGAGAAATTGATTCAATCGGTTTCAAAGGCTGTGCAATATATGGCTAAAAGACGTATAGGTGCATTAATTGTCTTTGAAAAAGAAACAGGTCTTCAAGATTATATTGAAACAGGTATTGCAATGGATTCAAATATTTCGCAAGAACTTTTAATTAATGTCTTTATACCTAACACACCTTTACATGATGGTGCAATGATTATTCAAGGCACTAAGATTGCAGCAGCAGCAAGTTATTTGCCATTGTCTGATAGTCCTAAGATATCTAAAAGTTTGGGTACAAGACATAGAGCTGCGGTTGGTATTTCAGAAGTATCTGATGCATTTACCGTTATTGTATCTGAAGAAACTGGTGATATTTCGGTAACATTTGATGGAAAATTACGACGAGACATTTCAAACGAAATTTTTGAAGAGTTGCTTGCTGAACATTGGTTTGGCACACGCTTTCAAAAGAAAGGTGTGAAATAATATGCTAGAAAGTAAATGGGGCTTGAGATTTATTGCCTTTCTTTTGGCATTGTTTTTCTTTTTATCTGTTAACAATGTTTTTGGAAATATCTTTAACACTGGTAATCTTGGTCAAAAGTCTAGTAAAACGATTCAAGATGTACCCGTTGAAATTCTTTATAACACTAAAGATTTGCATTTAACAAAAGCGCCTGAAACAGTTAATGTGACTATTTCAGGACCACAATCAAAGATAATAAAAATTGAAAATCCAGAAGATTTAAGAGTAGTGATTGATTTATCAAATGCTAAAGCTGGAAAATATCAAGAGAAGTATCAAGTTAAAGGGTTAGCTGATGACATTCATTATTCTGTAAAACCTAAATTAGCAAATATTACGCTTGAAAACAAAGTAACTAAAAAGATGACAGTTCAACCTGATGTAAGTCAGAGTGATATTGATCCACTTTATAAAATTACAAAGCAAGAAGTTTCACCACAAACAGTTAAAGTAACAGGTGGAGAAGAACAATTGAATGATATCGCTTATTTAAAAGCCACTTTTAAAACTAATAAAAAGATTAATGGTGACACAAAAGATGTCGCAGAAGTAACGGCTTTTGATAAAAAACTGAATAAATTAAATGTATCGATTCAACCTAATGAAGTGAATTTACAAGTTAAAGTAGAGCCTTTTAGCAAAAAGGTTAAAGTAAATGTTAAACAGAAAGGTAGTTTAGCAGATGATAAAGAGTTAAGTTCGATTGATTTAGAAGATAAAGAAATTGAAATCTTCGGTAGTCGAGATGACTTACAAAATATAAGCGAAGTTGATGCAGAAGTAGATTTAGATGGTATTTCAGAATCAACTGAAAAGACTGTAAAAATCAATTTACCAGAACATGTCACTAAAGCACAACCAAGTGAAACGAAGGCTTATATAAATGTAAAATAAATAGCTAAATTAAAGGAGAGTAAACAATGGGAAAATATTTTGGTACAGACGGAGTAAGAGGTGTCGCAAACCAAGAACTAACACCTGAATTGGCATTTAAATTAGGAAGATACGGTGGCTATGTTCTAGCACATAACAAAGGTGAAAAACACCCACGTGTACTTGTAGGTCGCGATACTAGAGTTTCAGGTGAAATGTTAGAATCAGCATTAATAGCTGGTTTGATTTCAATTGGTGCAGAAGTGATGCGATTAGGTATTATTTCAACACCAGGTGTTGCATATTTAACACGCGATATGGGTGCAGAGTTAGGTGTAATGATTTCAGCCTCTCATAATCCAGTTGCAGATAATGGTATTAAATTCTTTGGATCAGATGGTTTTAAACTATCAGATGAACAAGAAAATGAAATTGAAGCATTGTTGGATCAAGAAAACCCAGAATTACCAAGACCAGTTGGCAATGATATTGTACATTATTCAGATTACTTTGAAGGGGCACAAAAATATTTGAGCTATTTAAAATCAACAGTAGATGTTAACTTTGAAGGTTTGAAAATTGTTTTAGATGGTGCAAATGGTTCAACATCATCACTAGCGCCATTCTTATTTGGTGATTTAGAAGCAGATACTGAAACAATTGGATGTAGTCCTGATGGATATAATATCAATGAGAAATGTGGCTCTACACATCCTGAAAAATTAGCTGAAAAAGTAGTTGAAACTGAAAGTGATTTTGGGTTAGCATTTGACGGCGATGGAGACAGAATCATAGCAGTAGATGAGAATGGTCAAATCGTTGACGGTGACCAAATTATGTTTATTATTGGTCAAGAAATGCATAAAAATCAAGAATTGAATAATGACATGATTGTTTCTACTGTTATGAGTAATTTAGGTTTTTACAAAGCGCTTGAACAAGAAGGAATTAAATCTAATAAAACTAAAGTTGGAGACAGATATGTAGTAGAAGAAATGCGTCGCGGTAATTATAACTTAGGTGGGGAACAATCTGGGCATATCGTTATGATGGATTACAATACAACTGGTGATGGTTTATTAACTGGTATTCAATTAGCTTCTGTAATAAAAATGACTGGTAAATCACTAAGTGAATTAGCTGGACAAATGAAAAAATATCCACAATCATTAATTAACGTACGCGTAACAGATAAATATCGTGTTGAAGAAAATGTTGACGTTAAAGAAGTTATGACTAAAGTAGAAGTAGAAATGAATGGAGAAGGTCGAATTTTAGTAAGACCTTCTGGAACAGAACCATTAGTTCGTGTCATGGTTGAAGCAGCAACTGATGAAGATGCTGAAAGATTTGCACAACAAATAGCTGATGTGGTTCAAGATAAAATGGGATTAGATAAATAAATACTGTATTACAAATAAGCCGATGCGTATGCATCGGTTTTTTTGTGTTTCTAGAAATAATTTATAGTACAAACGTAAAATGATATAAACAAAATAAAAACAAAGTAATCAATATGTAATATAAAATACACTGGTACTCAATATATAATGATGATAAAATTAATTTTAATTAGATAGAGTTGCTTTGTGTTTTTAACGCAGATGCTACTACTTATCTTAACAGTTGATTAAGTGAAATCATTTAACAGCGAGAATAATCAACCAGGAGGATGACTTAATGAATTTATTCAGACAACAAAAATTTAGTATCAGAAAATTTAATGTCGGTATTTTTTCAGCTTTAATTGCCACTGTTACTTTTATATCTACTAACCCGACAACAGCGTCTGCAGCAGAGCAAAATCAGCCTGCACAAAATCAACCAGCACAACCAGCTGATGCCAATACACAGCCTAACGCAAATGCTGGTGCTCAAGCTAATCCTACAGCACAGCCAGCTGCACCTGCCAACCAAGGACAACCAGCAGTACAACCAGCAAACCAAGGTGGACAGGCTAATCCAGCAGGAGGAGCAGCACAACCAAATACACAACCAGCTGGACAAGGTAATCAAGCTGATCCGAATAACGCTGCACAAGCACAACCTGGAAATCAAGCAACACCGGCAAACCAAGCAGGTCAAGGAAATAACCAAGCAACACCTAATAATAATGCAACACCGGCAAATCAAACACAGCCAGCGAATGCTCCAGCAGCAGCGCAACCAGCAGCGCAACCAGCAGCACCTGTAGCAGCAAACGCACAAACTCAAGATCCAAATGCTAGCAATACTGGTGAAGGCAGTATTAATACGACATTAACATTTGATGATCCTGCCATATCAACAGATGAGAATAGACAGGATCCAACTGTAACTGTTACAGATAAAGTAAATGGTTATTCATTAATTAACAACGGTAAGATTGGTTTCGTTAACTCAGAATTAAGACGAAGCGATATGTTTGATAAGAATAACCCTCAAAACTATCAAGCTAAAGGAAACGTGGCTGCATTAGGTCGTGTGAATGCAAATGATTCTACAGATCATGGTAACTTTAACGGTATTTCAAAAACTGTAAATGTAAAACCAGATTCAGAATTAATTATTAACTTTACTACTATGCAAACGAATAGTAAGCAAGGTGCAACAAATTTAGTTATTAAAGATGCTAAGAAAAATACTGAATTAGCAACTGTAAATGTTGCTAAGACTGGTACTGCACATTTATTTAAAGTACCAACTGATGCTGATCGTTTAGATTTACAATTTATTCCTGACAATACAGCAGTTGCTGATGCTTCAAGAATTACAACAAATAAAGATGGTTATAAATACTATTCATTCATTGATAATGTAGGTCTATTCTCAGGATCACATTTATATGTCAAAAATAGAGATTTAGCACCGAAAGCAACTAACAATAAAGAATATACTATTAATACTGAAATCGGTAACAATGGTAATTTTGGTGCTTCATTAAAAGCAGATCAATTTAAATATGAAGTAACATTACCACAAGGTGTAACTTACGTTAATGATTCATTAACTACAACATTCCCTAATGGTAATGAAGACAGTACAGTATTGAAAAATATGACTGTTAATTATGATCAAAATGCAAATAAAGTTACATTTACAAGCCAAGGTGTGACAACGGCACGTGGTACACACACTAAAGAAGTTTTATTCCCAGATAAATCTTTAAAATTATCATATAAAGTTAATGTTGCGAATATCGATACACCTAAAAATATTGATTTTAATGAAAAATTAACATATCGTACTGCTTCAGATGTTGTAATTAATAATGCGCAACCAGAAGTTACACTAACTGCAGATCCATTTTCAGTAGCGGTTGAAATGAACAAAGATGCGTTGCAACAACAAGTAAACTCACAAGTTGATAATAGTCATTACACAACAGCATCAATTGCAGAATACAATAAACTTAAACAACAAGCAGACACTATTTTAAATGAAGATGCGAATCACGTTGAAACTGCAAATCGTGCATCTCAAGCGGATATTGACGGTTTAGTAACTAAATTACAAGCTGCATTAATTGATAATCAAGCAGCAATTGCTGAATTAGATGCTAAAGCTCAAGAAAAGGTTACAGCAGCACAACAAAGTAAAAAAGTTACGCAAGATGAAGTTGCAGCGCTTGTGACTAAAATTAACAATGATAAAAATAATGCAATCGCAGAAATTAATAAACAAACAACATCACAAGGTGTCACAACTGAAAAAGATAATGGTATCGCAGTGTTAGAACAAGATGTGATTACACCAACAGTTAAACCTCAAGCGAAACAAGATATTATCCAAGCAGTTACAACTCGTAAACAACAAATTAAAAAGTCAAATGCATCATTACAAGATGAAAAAGATGTAGCAAATGATAAAATTGGTAAAATTGAAACAAAGGCAATTAAAGATATTGATGCAGCAACAACAAATGCACAAGTAGAAGCCATTAAAACAAAAGCGATCAATGATATTAATCAAACTACACCTGCTACAACAGCTAAAGCAGCAGCTCTTGAAGAATTTGACGAAGTTGTTCAAGCACAAATTGATCAAGCACCTTTAAATCCTGATACAACAAATGAAGAAGTAGCGGAAGCTATTGAACGTATTAATGCAGCTAAAGTTTCTGGTGTTAAAGCAATTGAAGCGACAACGACTGCACAAGATTTAGAAAGAGTTAAAAACGAAGAAATCTCAAAAATTGAAAATATTACTGACTCTACGCAAACAAAAATGGATGCCTATAATGAAGTTAAACAAGCTGCAACAGCTAGAAAAGCTCAAAATGCTACAGTTTCAAATGCAACAAATGAAGAAGTAGCAGAAGCTGATGCAGCAGTAGATGCAGCTCAAAAGCAAGGTTTACATGACATCCAAGTTGTTAAATCAAAACAGGAAGTTGCTGATACAAAATCAAAAGTAATAGATAAAATCAATGCAATTCAAACACAAGCAAAAGTTAAACCTGCAGCTGATACGGAAGTAGAAAACGCATATAATACACGTAAACAAGAAATTCAAAATAGCAATGCTTCAACTACAGAAGAAAAACAAGCTGCATATACAGAATTAGATACTAAAAAGCAAGAAGCAAGAACAAATCTTGATGCTGCAAATACAAACAGTGATGTAACAACAGCTAAAGACAATGGTATTGCTGCAATTAATCAAGTGCAAGCGGCCACAACTAAGAAATCGGATGCTAAAGCGGAAATCGCTCAAAAAGCAAGTGAACGCAAAACTGCAATTGAAGCAATGAATGATTCGACTACTGAAGAACAACAAGCAGCGAAAGACAAAGTTGATCAAGCAGTAGTTACTGCAAACGCTGATATAGATAATGCTACAGCAAATACAGATGTAGATAATGCAAAAACTACAAATGAAGCTACAATCGCAGCCATTACACCTGATGCAAATGTTAAACCTCAAGCGAAACAAGCAATTGCAGATAAAGTACAAGCTCAAGAAACAGCAATAGATGCTAATAACGGTTCAACAACAGAAGAAAAAACAGCTGCAAAACAACAAGCCCAAACTGAAAAAACGACTGCTGATGCAGCAATAGATGCAGCACATACAAATGCGGAAGTTGAAGCGGCTAAAAATGCAGAAATTGCTAAAATTGAAGCGATTCAGCCAGCAACAACAACTAAAGATAATGCGAAAGAAGCAATTGCTACGAAAGCGAATGAACGTAAAACAGCAATCGCTCAAACGCAAGACATTACTGCTGAAGAAATTGCAGCGGCTAATGCGGACGTAGATAATGCTGTGACACAAGCAAATAGCAACATTGAAGCTGCTAATAGTCAAAATGATGTAGACCAAGCGAAAACGACAGGTGAAACTAGTATTGATCAAGTAACACCAACAGTTAATAAAAAAGCAACTGCACGTAATGAAATCACAACAATTTTAAATAACAAATTGCAAGAGATTCAAGCTACGCCAGATGCAACAGATGAAGAAAAACAAGCAGCTGATGCTGAAGCAAATACTGAAAATGGTAAAGCAAATCAAGCCATTTCAGCAGCAACTACTAACGCACAAGTTGATGAAGCTAAAGCAAATGCAGAAGCAGCAATTAATGCGGTAACACCAAAAGTTGTGAAGAAACAAGCGGCTAAAGATGAGATTGATCAATTACAAGCAACGCAAACAAATGTTATCAATAATGATCAGAACGCTACAACTGAAGAAAAAGAAGCAGCTATTCAACAATTAGCAACAGCAGTTACAGACGCGAAAAATAATATTACAGCTGCAACTGATGATAATGGTGTAGATCAGGCGAAAGACGCTGGAAAGAATTCAATTCAAAGCACGCAACCAGCAACAGCGGTTAAATCAAATGCTAAAAATGATGTTGATCAAGCTGTGACAACTCAAAATCAAGCAATTGATAATACAACTGGTGCTACAACTGAAGAGAAAAATGCAGCAAAAGATTTAGTTTTAAAAGCTAAAGAAAAAGCGTATCAAGATATCTTAAATGCACAAACAACTAATGATGTTACGCAAATTAAAGATCAAGCAGTTGCTGATATTCAAGGTATTACTGCAGATACAACAATTAAAGATGTTGCGAAAGATGAATTAGCAACAAAAGCAAACGAACAAAAAGCGCTTATTGCACAAACTGCAGATGCGACTACTGAAGAAAAAGAACAAGCAAACCAACAAGTAGACGCACAATTAACACAAGGTAATCAAAATATTGAAAATGCACAGTCAATCGATGATGTAAACACTGCAAAAGAAAATGCAATTCAAGCAATTGACCCAATTCAAGCATCAACAGATGTTAAAACGAATGCTAGAGCGGAATTGCTAACTGAAATGCAAAATAAAATAACTGAAATTCTTAGTGATAATACGACTACAAATGAAGAAAAAGGAAAAGATATAGAACCAGTTAGAGCAACATATGAAGAAGGTTTAAACAATATAAATACAGCAAATACAACAGGTGATGTAACTACTGCTAAAGACACAGCGGTACAAAAAGTTCAACAACTTCATGCAAATCCTGTTAAGAAGCCAGCAGGTAAAACTGCTTTAGATCAAGCAGCAGCTGATAGAAAAACACAAATCGAACAAACACCAAATGCGTCACAACAAGAAATTAACGATGCAAAACAAGAAGTTGATGCAGCGTTAAATCAAGCGAAAACAAATGTCGATCAATCATCAACAAATGAATATGTTGATAATGCAGTTAAAGAAGGAAAAGCTAAAATTAATGCAGTTAAAACATTTAGTGAGTACAAAAAAGATGCTTTAGCTAAAATTGCAGATGCATATAATGCTAAAGTAAACGAAGCGGATAACTCTAACGCATCGACTTCAAGTGAAATTGCTGAAGCGAAACAAAAACTCGCTGAATTAAAACAAACAGCGGATCAAAATGTTAATCAAGCTACTTCTAAAGATGACATTGAAGTTCAAATCCATAATGACTTAGATAATATTAATGATTACACAATTCCAACCGGTAAAAAAGAAACAGCTACAACAGATTTATATGCTTATGCAGATCAAAAGAAAAATAATATTTCAGCTGACACTAATGCAACACAAGATGAAAAGCAACAAGCAATTAAGCAAGTTGACCAAAATGTTCAAACTGCATTAGAAAGCATTAATAATGGTGTGGATAATGGTGACGTTGATGATGCATTAACACAAGGTAAAGCAGCAATTGATGCTATTCAAGTAGATGCTACTGTTAAACCTAAAGCGAACCAAGCTATTGAAGTTAAAGCAGAAGATACGAAAGAATCTATTGATCAAAGTGACCAGTTAACTGCTGAAGAAAAAACTGAAGCATTAGCAATGATTAAACAAATTACAGATCAAGCTAAACAAGGTATTACTGATGCAACAACAACTGCTGAAGTTGAAAAAGCGAAAGCTCAAGGACTTGAAGCATTTGATAACATTCAAATCGACTCAACAGAAAAACAAAAAGCTATCGAAGAATTAGAAACTGCACTAGACCAGATTGAAGCAGGTGTAAATGTCGACGCTGATGCTACAACTGAAGAAAAAGAAGCGTTTACGAATGCTTTAGAAGACATTTTATCAAAAGCAACTGAAGATATTTCTGATCAAACTACAAATGCAGAAATCGCTACTGTCAAAAATAGTGCGCTTGAACAACTTAAAGCACAACGTATTAATCCTGAAGTTAAGAAAAATGCTTTGGAAGCAATCAGAGAAGTGGTTAACAAGCAAATAGAAATAATTAAAAATGCAGATGCAGATGCATCGGCGAAAGAAATTGCACGTACGGATTTAGGTAGATATTTTGACAGATTTGCTGATAAATTAGATAAAACACAAACAAATGCAGAAGTTGCTGAATTACAAAATGTAACGATACCTGCAATTGAAGCGATTGTGCCTCAGAATGATCCAGATGCTAATGATACTAATAATGGTATAGATAATAATGATGCAACAGCAAATTCAAATGCTAATGCAACACCAGAAAATACTGGACAACCTAACGAATCTGAGACGACAGATAATGGCAAAGCAGACGCTTCTCCGACAACACCAAATAATAGTGATGCGGCAACAGGTGAAACAACAGCAACATCAGCAACTGATGATGCAAATGATAAACCGCAAGCTAATAACAATTCTAGTGTAGATGCATCAACAAACAGTCCGACAATGGATAACGATGTAACTAGTAAACCAGAAGTAGAATCAACTAATAACGGCACAACTGATAAACCTGTAACAGAAACTGATAATGCAACGCCAGCAGAAAGCACAACAAATAACAATAGTACAACTACAGCAACAAACGAGAATGCACCAACAGGATCAACAGCAACGGCTCCAACAACTGCGAGCACAGAAGCAGCATCATCTGCTGATAGCAAAGATAATGCATCTGTAAATGATTCAAAACAAAATGCTGAAGTAAATAATAGTGCTGAATCTCAATCAACTAATGGCAAGGTTGCACAACCAAAATCTGAAAATAAAGCTAAGGCAGAAAAAGATGGTAGAGATTCAACAAATCAAAGTATGGTTGAATCAACAACTGAAACATTGCCTTCAGCAGACATAACAGAACCAAATGTACCTTCTAATACATCAAAAGATAAAGAAGAAAGTACGACAAATCAAACTGATGCAGGACAACTTAAGTCTGAAACTAACGTTGCATCTAACGAAGCAGATAAATCGCCAAGCAAAGCTGATACTGAAGTTTCGAATAAACCATCAACATCTGCATCTTCTGAAGCAAAAGATAAAATGACTTCAACTAATGTTAGCCAAAAAGATGATACGGCAACAGCAGATACTAATGATACGCAAACATCAGTTGGCCCAGTTGCAAACAATAAAGCTAAAGATATGCAAACTAATGATATGAAGGCGTCATTAGCTACAGTTTCAAATGGAAGCAATAGTGCTAATCAAGATATGCTTAATGTAACTAACACTGACGACCACCAAGCTAAGACAAAATCAGCCCAACAAGGAAAAGTTAATAAGCCTAAACAACAAGCTAAAACTTTACCAGATACTGGTATGTCACATAATGACGATTTACCATATGCTGAATTAGCTCTAGGTGCAGGTATGGCATTCTTAATTAGAAGATCCACTAAGAAAGACCAACAAACTGAAGAATAAAATTTATTCAAGAATGTGAACATCTAGTTATTTCATAGGGAAATATTCCTTACTAAGTAACCAAGTCTAACAGTTAATATGAATTTGTTTTAGTAATGACCAATAGCCATCGAATAGGTGGCTGTGGCTCGAAAATAAAACAAGTTATTAACGCAAAAATACTCCTTTCATACATAACACAAGTTAAGTGTCTATGTTGAAGGGAGTATTTTTTATGTTCAGAAATTTAATATTGTTAATTCAACGGAACTACTACATTATTACTGATTGTTAACGAATAACGTTGGAAACTTCTTGTTTCAAACAAAGCTCAATAAATTATGAAAGTGAATTGTACGCTTCAATTATTTCATCGGCTAAGCCATCGTCAACTTTAGCATATTCGCTTAAAAACGCTTTTAAACCGTGTTCTTTAATGTAATTATTTTTCTCAACAGTTTCTTGGTCTGCTGTATCATCATACTTCAATAACAATGCAGCTGTATTTAATAAACCAGTGCGTTCTAAATCTTTATTATAAAGATATGTTAATGGTTTTATAATTCTATCTTTAGGGCCAATTTTACGTAACGTACCTCGTCCGACACGTGTCACTTCATCAGATAAATAAGAATTGTTGAAACGGTCTATTATTTTTTCAACATAACCAGCTTGTTCCGCTTCAGTAAAATCAAATTCAATAGTAATATATTGACTTGTTTCAGCTAAAACACGGCGTAAGCCAGCTTCAATTGAACTATCTTTTACAGCGTCTAATACGGTAGCTTTACCTGCAAATTTACCAGCATACGCTAAATATGCATGTCCTGTATTCACAGTTAATAATTTACGCTCAATATATGGTGTTAAATCATCAACATATTTAATATGGTTTAGTTCTGGACCATACCATGCATCTTTTTCAACAACCCATTCGTAAAATGGCTCAACCATAACGTCTAATATATTTTCATTCTTTTGTAATGGTACAATTCTATCAACTGCTGAGTTAGCAAAATGAATATTGTTACCAAGAGGGCCAGTAATATCAAGTACTGCTTTTTTCAATGTATCAGTTGCCATAATAGCATTCTCACAAGCAACAATATTAACATGGTTTGTTTTTTCTTTTAAGAAAGGCGCAAAAGATTTAGCAATAATAGGTAGTATGTTAACACCAACAGCTGTTGTAATAATATCAGCTTCTAGAATTGCTTGTTTCAACGCTTCAGAAGGTTGCATTGAATTAATTGCATCAACATTATTCACGCGCGTCGTTGTTTTAGACTCATCAGCTAAAATAACATCGTATTGATGATCATGAGCTAAAGCATTAATGATTTCTTCATTGACGTCTGCAAATGTTACTTTAACATTGTTGTCTGCAAGAATATAACCAATGAAACCACGACCTATGTTACCACCACCAAAGTGAACTGCTTTCATTATGCATCTGCCTCCTCGAATACTTGTTTAATTTCTTCTGCAGATTTTGCTTGAACGATACGATCCACATTTTCTTCTTCGCTAAATGTAATTGCAATTTTAGATAACAAGTCTAAATGTTCGCCATCTTTACCAGCGATTCCCACGACAACTTTAACTACTTCGCCATCCCAGTCAACGCCTTCAGGGATTTGTAATAATGTTAAACCTGAGTGAATCACATTTGTTTTAGCTTCATCTGTGCCATGAGGAATTGCTAAGCCATTTCCCATAAATGTTGATACGACTTGTTCACGATCTTTCATTGCTTGAATATAAGCATCTGTTACAGCACCACTATCAACTAAGGCTTTACCTGCTTTTTCAATTGCTTCATTTTGGCTGTTAACATTTACATTTAAAAAGATATTGTCATTACTAAATAATTCGCTCATTTTGTACACTCCTAAATAAATTGTTTTTTAATTCGTTCTAAAAATTTGTTTCTTAATAATGTTTCAAGTTCCTGTGGATTTTCCATAAAAGTATCAATAGATTCTAATTTCAAACTTAAAAATTCGGACAAGTCACTTACCAGTGATGCCATAAAATCATTGTCAGGAATAAACATGGAAATCATATATTTAATTGTTTGATTGTCATTTTGAATACTAGGCAATATTAACGGTTCTTCTAAAACTGTGATTAGAACCATAGGGTGTTTAATCATATTGTCTCTTAGGTGTGGTATCGCAACAGGATATGGACTTAATATCCATCCTGGATTGTCAATCAATCGTTGCTCTAGTAGTTCAGCGAATGACGTTGGATCGTTTATTGCATCGCATTGATATAGATAATCTGCGATATATGTTTGCCACTGTTTAACTTCGGTACTAACTATTTTCACTGAATCAAGCAAAGTTAAACCCGAACGCATATGATGCATTAATTGTTCTGATTTTTCGTCACTTAAATGTTTTTCGAAAACTGAAGTTAAGTATGAAGTTTGTTCATTTTCAAAAGATGTATTGCCATCAATATCTTTCGTTTCAACATGAACATCATCCTTATCAATCATGTTTGATGATTTATCATGCGTCTCTTGGAACGTAGACTTTGTATTTAAAAACTGTGCGACATAACTGATATCACTATCTGGTAATAATGGGTTTACCGTTAAATAGGGGGAGTCGATGTCTAAATTCACAGTAGAAATAATGCCATCATATTGACTTAAATCTAGTGACTTCAAATCGCTGACTGATGCTTGTGTAATACGCTCAATCTCACTAAAAACTTGCTCTAGACGAGTTGATAATAGACGACTAGTTCCCATACCACTGCTGCAAACGACTAATATGTTTAAAAATCGATTACCTTGGTTTTTAATCGAGCCACCAAAGTGTAAAACTATAAAAGCAATTTCACTCTCTGGAAAAATCAAATCAGGCCAACAATCATTTAAAGCTAATCTTACATTTTCAAATAGTCTTGGATATTTGAACTTAATCATGTCTGTTAACGGATTATAGGTCTCGATATTAGCTTGCAAACGATTGATTGCAGGATTAAGGTGTAGCGTCAGTCCATCTACTAAAGTATCCAAATCTGCAAATGTCATACCGGAAATCATTTCTACTTTGTTAACAAACGCTTTAATTTTGTTTTCTTCACAACGATTATTTAATGATGTATCATTAAGATTTTTTCGTTTAGCTCCACGTAAATGGATAGTAATGAAAGCAATTTCTGCCTGATTAAACGTGACGTCATATATTTGACCAAGTTTATCAGCAAGTTCGCTTGCTACTTTGTGTTCAAATGTGTTTTGTACAGAATCATAAATATCATCGTTTAATGCGACATACTCACCATTTTTTATACGTGAAATGGATAGCACGATATGGACAGTTAAAGTTAAATAACTTGATTCGGTAAGTTGGTAGGGTAAGGCACTTAGGTAGTCCATTAATAGTCTTTCAACATTAAAAATGCGCTCTAAGTCAACAAAGTCTTTGTGGATTTGATTTAATGAATGAAAGACAAAATGATTTTCAATTACTGAATAAACGCTAGTACTATTTAAGTTATTCACCATTAATTGACTTAAAAATTCACGTTTCTTTGATTCAGTACCTACCAAGTAAATGCCTTCGCCACGCTTTCGAGATAAAGATAGTTGGTACTTATTTAAATCAAGCTCTAAATCATCTAACATCTTTGCTAAAGTCTGGACAGAAACGCCAATTTCTTGCGCTAAACTATATTGTTTAACTGGCTCCTTGGCTTGTATCAAAGCGTATATAATAATTACTTTCTGCTCTTCAACAGATAAGTCAATGGTTTGATGTTGTGCAATCGATTGCTTCAAATCGTTTAAATCAGAATCTGTGCCAGCAATGCGTAGCCCTTTTTTGTTTGCGCGTTCTAAAGTTAATGAAAATGAAGTTAAATATGCTTCAACACCTTTTAATTCACGGTGAATAGTACGAGAGGACACCGCAAGTTGCTGAGCAATGTCGTGTATAGTGATATATTGACCGTGGTACTTAATCAATAGGGCTATCATTTCTTTTTCACGTGTACTCAATAACATGGCGGTATCCTCCATTTTTTAATTTATTTAATTATTATGCTTGATCATCTTTTTTTAGATTATTTAAAAGTTCTTCATATCTTGGTGAATTAAGGAAATTATCCACTGAAATATGGATGGCATTTGGTGTTTGTTTAATAGCACGATCAGTTAGTTTTTTCTGAGTGATAACTAATTGAGCATCTTTTGGCAATTGATTAATCGCAGTATTTGTAACTGTAATATCATTAATGCCCGCCTTTTTAAATTTATTACGTAACATGCTTGCACCCATTGCACTAGAACCCATACCCGCATCGCAGGCAAAAATAACATGATTTATATTATTGTAATTGTGTGCATCAACATCTTCAGTGTTGTAATTATCCAATAGCGCTTCAGGATCATCATCTGATGAAGATGTTTCACTAACATTACCACTAGCATTTTCTTCTGTATTAACATTTTTATCAGAAGATACTAACTTAGAAGCAACGCTTGATTTTTTCCCTTTAGTATTTTCCATTTGAGCTGTCGCAGCTTCTAAATCCTGCTTTGGTTCTCTAGTGAACTTCATAATTAAAGCAGCTACAACGAATGATACAAGTGCAGCAAGGAAGACACCGAGTAACATGTGCAAGAATTCACCTCTAGGTGCATTTAAACAGTAAACTATAAATGAACCTGGTGACGCGGGACTTTTAAATCCAAATCCTGTTGCTTGATAAGTTGCAACACCAGTCATTCCACCTAAAATAACAGCGATAAATAATAAAGGACGCATTAATACATATGGGAAATAAATTTCATGAATACCACCTAAGAAGTGGATAATTCCAGCACCATATGACGTTGCTTTTGCAGTGCCTTTTCCAAAAATCATATAAGCAAGTAAGATACCTAAACCTGGTCCAGGGTTAGATTCAATTGTGTATAAAATTGATTGACCAGCTTTTGCAGCTTGATCTGCACCAAGCGGTGTGAATACACCATGGTTAATCGCATTGTTTAAAAATACAATTTTTGCAGGCTCTACTAAAATACTTACAAGTGGAAGTAGGTGTGCATGTACTAATGCTTCAACTGCCACTGATAAAATATGCATAATAAATTTCATAAGTGGTGCTAAAATTTTAAATCCTGCAATCGTCATGATAAATCCTAAAATACCAGCAGAAAAGTTATTAAATAACATTTCAAAACCTTGCGGCGTTCTAGGTTGAATCAATTGGTCGGTCTTCTTCATTAACCAACCAACAAGTGGACCCATAATCATTGCACCAAGTAACATTGGTGTATCAGGTAATGCAACGATGACCCCCATAGTTGCTGTTGCTGCGATGATACCACCACGTAAATCATAAATTAAACGACCACCACTAAATGCGATCAATAATGGGATTAAATAAGTAATCATTGGTCCTGCTAAAGTAGCTAAATCTTTGTTAGGTAACCATCCATTATCTATAAAAATGGCCGCGATAAAACCCCAAGCGATGAAAGCGCCAATGTTTGGCATGATCATACTACTTAAGAATGATCCAAATGCTTGAACACGACGACCAATTCCTTTTTTCTCTTCAGTTTGTGACATGTTTACACCTCTTTTTTAATATATGTGACTATATATAGTGTATAGAGAGGTTACTTGTTACTCAATATAAACAAAAATCAACTTTGTCAAAATAAATGTGACAAAATTAAATAAAGTGTCATCAATGTGACAGTATAGATATTTTGAAAAAGTAAAACAAAAAAATTGTTTTAGGATTTTTAAAATTTTATTGTGAAAATATTTGCAAAACAAAACAACACCGTTGTACAATAATGATTAATGGAAAGGGGGAAAGTTCGGCAGTACAGTTAAAGCGCCTGTGCAAATAAATATTTGTATTTGAAGATTAAAGGTTAATATATGAGTGGCCTTTATAGAGTGCAATATATGTATTTGTAGACGAGGAGGATAGTGATCGAATAGATCGGCGGATGCTATCCCGGATGTGGCTCATTCGTTAGCTTATTAAGTAAAACATTAGGGTGACTTAATGGACAAAGTTAATAAGATCGCCAGAAATTGAATATAAAAAATATTAATATGGAAAGTACAGTGTGAGCAATTTGTATAGTTGTAAAAATAACTATGCTTAATTTGTTATGGATGAATGCGATGATAGCATGTTCCTATTTATATTATGAAAGCAGATTGTCAATCTAAATTATCGGCAATAAATCATAATTTACGCGTACTATTCCAATATGGAGGAAAATGTCGTTATGTGTGGAATTGTTGGTTATATTGGCTATGATAATGCCAAAGAATTATTATTAAAAGGTTTAGAAAAATTAGAATACAGAGGTTATGACTCTGCAGGTATCGCAGTAGTAAATGATGATAATACAACTGTATTTAAAGAAAAAGGTCGTATTGCAGAATTACGTAAAGTTGCTGATAGTAGCGATTTTGATGGACCTGTTGGAATCGGTCACACACGTTGGGCAACACACGGTGTACCGAATCATGAAAACTCTCATCCACATCAATCATCAAATGGCCGTTTTACTCTAGTTCATAACGGTGTTATTGAAAACTATGAAGAGTTAAAAGGTGAATACTTACAAGGTGTATCATTCATTTCAGAAACAGATACAGAAGTTATCGTTCAATTAGTTGAATACTTTTCAAATCAAGGACTTTCAACTGAAGAAGCATTTACAAAAGTTGTGTCATTATTACATGGTTCATATGCATTAGGTTTATTAGATGCTGAAGACAAAGACACAATCTATGTTGCTAAAAATAAATCACCATTATTATTAGGTGTTGGTGAAGGTTTCAATGTTATCGCATCAGACGCACTTGCAATGTTACAAGTGACAAGCGAATATAAAGAAATCCATGACCATGAAATCGTTATTGTTAAAAAAGATGAAGTTATTATTAAAGATGCAGATGGAAACGTTGTAGAACGTGATTCATATATTGCTGAAATTGATGCATCAGATGCTGAAAAAGGTGTTTATGCACACTACATGTTAAAAGAAATTCATGAACAACCAGCAGTAATGCGTCGTATTATTCAAGAATATCAAGATGCAGAAGGTAACTTGAAAATTGATCAAGACATCATCAATGATGTTAAAGAAGCAGACCGCATTTACGTTATTGCAGCAGGTACAAGCTACCATGCAGGTTTAGTAGGTAAAGAATTTTTAGAAAAATGGGCTGGCGTACCAACTGAAGTACACGTTGCATCAGAGTTTGTCTACAACATGCCATTATTATCTGAAAAACCATTGTTCGTTTATATTTCTCAATCAGGTGAAACAGCAGATAGCCGTGCAGTATTAGTTGAAACTAATAAATTAGGTCATAAATCATTAACAATCACTAATGTTGCAGGTTCAACTTTATCACGTGAAGCAGACCACACATTGTTATTACACGCGGGTCCTGAAATCGCAGTTGCATCTACAAAAGCATATACTGCACAAATTGCAGTATTATCAATCTTGTCTCAAATCGTTGCAAAAGAGCATGGTCGTGAAGCAGATATTGATTTATTGAGAGAATTAGCAAAAGTAACAACAGCAATAGAAGCAATTGTTGACGATGCACCAATTATGGAACAAATTGCTACAGATTTCTTAGAAACAACACGCAATGCATTCTTTATCGGACGTACTATTGACTATAACGTAAGTTTAGAAGGTGCGTTAAAACTTAAAGAAATTTCTTACATTCAAGCAGAAGGTTTTGCTGGTGGAGAACTTAAACATGGTACAATTGCCTTAATCGAAGAAGGTACACCAGTTGTAGGTTTAGCAACACAAGAGAAAGTTAATTTATCAATTCGTGGTAACGTTAAAGAGGTAGTAGCACGTGGTGCACATCCATGTATTATTTCTATGGAGGGTCTTGAAAAAGAAGGCGACACTTATGTCATTCCTCATGTACATGAATTGTTAACGCCATTAGTATCAGTTGTTGCATTACAATTAATTTCATACTATGCAGCATTACACAGAGATTTAGATGTTGATAAACCACGTAACCTTGCTAAATCAGTTACTGTGGAATAATTCACTTTTTTAGAATCAATCATGTATTAAAATTAAAGTATATGGCACCCTTTTAGATTAATCGACTAGAAGGGTGCTTTTTTAGGTCGACTTAGCTTTTACTTCATCTTAATTCGGCAGTAAAACGCAAAAATGAAGTAGTTTATTTATTTAAATAGTCTGACAATTAAGAGTGGTATGTTAATATGATTTTATGAGAAGTTTAGAGTAGCAATAAAGGGGTGACCTCGCATGTTAATTCAATTAGATCAAGTTGGGCGAATGAAGCAAGGAAAAACAATTTTAAAAAATATTTCTTGGCAAATTAATGGAGGTGACAAATGGATTCTATATGGTTTAAATGGTGCTGGTAAGACAACGCTATTAAATATATTAAATGCATATGAGCCTGCGACAACTGGCGATGTTAATCTATTTGGTAAAATGCCAGGCAAGGTAGGGTATTCTGCAGAAACTGTACGACAACATATAGGTTTTGTATCTCATAGTTTACTGGAAAAGTTTCAAGAGGGTGAAAGAGTAATCGATGTGGTGATAAGCGGTGCCTTTAAATCAATTGGTGTTTATCAAGATATTGATGATGAGATACGTAATGAAGCACATCAATTACTTAAATTAGTTGGAATGTCTGCTAAAGCGCAACAATATATTGGTTATTTATCTACAGGTGAAAAACAACGAGTGATGATTGCACGAGCTTTAATGGGGCAACCCCAGGTTTTAATTTTAGATGAGCCAGCAGCTGGTTTAGACTTTATTGCACGAGAATCGTTGTTAAGTATACTTGACTCATTGTCAGAATCATATCCAACGCTTGCGATGATTTATGTGACGCACTTTATTGAAGAAATTACTAGTAACTTTACTAAAATTTTGCTATTAAAAGATGGGAAAAGTGTACAACAAGGATTAATAGATGATATTTTGACATCTGAAAACATGTCACGATTTTTCCAGAAAAATGTAGCAGTTCAAAGATGGAATAATCGATTTTCTATGGCAATGTTAGAGTAAATATTTTGCAAATACTAACTAATAATGACAAAATTTAATTAAGATAAAATGGACAGTGGAGGGCAATATGGATAACGTAAAAGCAATATTTTTGGACATGGATGGAACAATTTTACATGAAAATAATCAAGCATCAACGTATACGAAAGATGTCATTAATCAATTGAGAGAGAAAGGATATAAAGTATTTTTGGCAACAGGACGTTCGCATTCTGAAATACATCAACTTGTACCTCAAGATTTTGCGGTAAATGGCATCATTAGTTCAAATGGAACAATTGGAGAAGTAGATGGAGAAATTATCTTCAAGCATGGTTTATCATTGGCTCAAGTGCAACAAATTACTAATTTAGCTAAGCGCCAACAAATTTATTATGAGGTATTTCCTTTTGAAGGTAATAGAGTTTCTTTAAAAGAAGATGAAACATGGATGCGAGATATGATTCGTAGTCAAGATCCTATTAATGGCGTAAGTCATAGTGAATGGTCTTCAAGACAAGATGCGCTTGCTGGTAAGATAGATTGGGTAACTAAGTTTCCTGAAGGTGAATATTCAAAAATTTATCTATTCAGTTCTAATTTAGAAAAAATAACAACATTTAGAGATGAATTAAAGCAAAATCATGTGCAACTACAGATTAGTGTTTCAAATTCATCAAGATTTAATGCGGAAACAATGGCTTATCAAACTGATAAAGGTACAGGCATTAAAGAAATGATTGCACATTTTGGTATTCATCAAGATGAAACGTTAGTTATTGGAGATAGCGACAATGATAGAGCAATGTTTGAATTTGGTCATTATACAGTTGCTATGAAAAATGCACGCCCTGAAATCCAAGCATTAACTTCAGATGTAACGGCATACACGAATGAAGAGGATGGCGCAGCAAAATATTTAGCAAAGCATTTTTTAGCTGATTAATAACATCGGCAGTTATTTATTATTTAATTTACAATAGTTGAAGAGTAATTTACAAAGGAGCAGTAAAGTTATTTTCTATTAGAAAATGTCTTACTGCTCCTTTGTATGCTAGTAATCCAGATACTAGTGTTATTTCTTCTTTTTGTCTTTCTTCTCCATATATGGAATGAAGAAAATCACAAATAGGGCACAGAGTATAGCTACAATTGAACCGTATGTCATATTAGCATCACCTTTTATATGGTTTATGCATTTAAGTATACTATAACAACTACCGTTATTTTAAGTAGGGGTGTATTTGCGTTAGAGCCCTAACAACTCCAAAATCGCATTTGTGATTTTGGGATAATCAAACATTTCATTCCATAAGTAAGATATGTTTCACTTTATATGAGTTTTTTACATTCACATTCTGTAGTGGTTGTAAGAAAATTTTTTCTTTCTCTTAGGCAGTAATAGGCAATTTACCTGTACTAGTATGAACTTAGTAGTTAAATCGTTCATTAAGATTAAAAAAACTTAGGAATCTCTTCCAAATGCAATTCGTCTTGGTAAGCATTAATTTCATCTAATATTTTTGTTATTGATTCAACTTTATCTTTTTCTAGGGAGGCCGGAAATACAAGGTTTTACTTGAAATTTAAAACCATCAGCGAATTATTTAAATCTACGATTTATTCGACCACTTGTACTTTCTTTTCTTGGCTTATACATGACTATTTTCAAGTTATCCGTTACAAGTTCATTATATACACCTTCTATTAGCTCAAACGATTGTGTTAATGAATTAAATAAGGCATCACTTGATTTACTCATTGTTATGCATGATTATAAAACGAGAATAATAAAGTAGTAGCACACCTATATATAGTGGAATCCTTTGATTATCTTTCGTTTTAAAGTTAATGCTTTCTTTCCAGTCAAACTGTGCTTGATGATCAGGTTTTGTCTCGAATCTTGTTGTATCTTTAGGCGACATCTATTGATAACATTTCATAATATAAGGAGTAAATTCATCATGTTTAAGTATATAAGCTCTAAATGTATAATATGCACAGGTTAATCCATGTTTTTCCTTCGAATATTGCCAAAGTATACGCTTATAGTAAAATTTTTGTTCACTAGTGTCTGAAAGTAATTTTTCGAGGATAGGATAATACTTATCAATAATAGACTGACGATTTCTCTTTCAAAGTTTTCATTTTTCAATGTCTATTTTGAAGGGAGCATATCAGCCGAAAAGGTTGGTGCTCTTCTTTATCAGAGAATAAAAAATGAGAAATTAAATTTTTATATGATGAACAAACGATAACAGGGGAAGAAATAGCTAGTTAGACAAGGGTATGTCACTCAACTGTTTATCGAGTTGATTAAGAAATGAAAAAACTTATACTATGAATTACTGTTTAAAAGTGTGCATGTTATAATATTTATTGAGCAAGTTGGATAGATGGTGGCTAATCTCTTAATAAAGGGGTGATGCCTATGGTTATAGTTGTTACTCCTAGAAAGGACTAGCATGTCTGATTTTGAAATGCTGATGGTTGTATTAACAATCATTGGTTTAGTATTGATTAGTACTCAAGACCATAAAAAATAACCTTCTATTCGCTTTGACCGGCATTTTGAAGGCTATTTTTAAATAAAATATAAGGTCACCGTCTTTTTAACGGGCTCATTAGGGTAACATGTTTCCGAGTGTTGCCCTTTTTGTGTTTCAAGAGTTAAAGATTTTCATCTTTTGCTTCTACTTACTACAAATATATTTTAACACATTTTTCTTATGAATTGTAGTTCTGAACATAATCAGAATTAATAAAACCAACTTTCCATACAGCAGAAAATACAATTAAAAGTATAGAATGTAATCACGAATTATATAAAAAGTATTGGAGACCTCTTCATATATAGATAATTCACTTAGTTATTTTAGAAAGAAGCCCCTAACAACTAAAGTTGAAAAATAGAGGAACACAGTTGGATGCTACGCATCAACTGCATAAGAGCCCCTAACAACTAAAGTTGTAAGGGGCTCTAAAATTTATTTTGGTTGATTGTCTTCTGGTTTATCTGAAGTCATTGTTTTTGTTGTATTATCATTTAATGAATCTTGTGCTTTTTCTGTTTTTGTTTCAACAGATGTTGTCTCTTTATCATTTTCTACTTTTGTATTTTTTGGTTCAGTGACAACTTTTTTATTCTTGTCAGCTGTTTTTACTTTATCTTTAGTAATTTTTTGACCACGTTTTAAGTAATATTGAACGATACCCATTAAAATGATTGCATGAATAACAACGAATAAAATAATTGTCATTACTGTATAAACTCTTATGATATTTTCTGCAACACTCTGAGAGAGTGATTGCGTATTAAATGAAATCAAGTAACCAACAGGTGTTTTAAATAAAATAATAATTAAGTTTAATAATAGTATTCCAATGAAAAATTTGAAAAATGTTTTTTGACCATTTTTCATTGCTTTAAATCCATTAGCTAAGTGTGTTTTTACTTTATCGTTAGTTGATTCAACGAAACTAGTCATAAAGTTGAAAATAGGTATTAACAATAACCAAGTAATAATTGCTTTAATCAATAAAACAACAATGATTATGATGCTTTGAGTTGTAATAGCAATACCAATCAGGTGTGTACTATCTGCATATGATGATTGTACTGAATTCATAATCATTTCTGATACTGGAGAAAATAATTTGTATAGTAATGATGTCAGAAGTGAAAGAACGATAATCATTGCTATAGATACAAGACCGATCAGAACGCTCTTTAAATAATTACCTTTTTTAAATGCAATAAATAAATCGGTAAATTTTACTTTTTCATGACTCATTGCTCGTTTCATAACATTTGTAATTCCGATAAAAATTTGAACTAAAACAAACAGTGAAACTACAGCTGCTATAAGTAATACAGCGATAACTTTTAAATATGCATCTACTGGTGGTTTTTGCCCAAATTGTGAATAAATTGCAATAGTTTGTACATACTTAGCAAGCTGGAAATTAGCAAGTAAATATACAACTGCAATTACAGCAAATGCTATAAGTGCATATATCAATGTTATTAATAATTGTGGTTTAGCATTTTTAAATGCTGATTTAAAGTAAGTAAACAAAGTGGTGCCTCCTTTTCTTCATATAAATACAATAACAAAAAACACGTTATTTTCATATTAATATCTAATAAAAATTAATTAAAGTGACTAAAGTTAGAGAATTATAATAGTAAATTGTCAAAAATATGACTAATGTAAGAAATAATAGTTGAAAATTTGTTAATAAACATTGCATCATCAAAGACCAAACAAGTCGCCATAAAGACATAAAAAACCTACTGCCATTGAAAAGTTTAATCGATGAAATGGCAGTAGGTTAAAATTATTAATGTGCATGCGCGTGATGATGAGCATGATGGTTATGTGAATGACTATGTGTTCCTGAACATATAATCGATTCATCATGTTTGTGATTAGGCGTTTCTAATTGAATAGTCATATGGTGAATATTTAAATGTAATAAATCATGCTCAATGTTTTCTAATAATAATTCACATTCTTTCATTGTCAATGTATGGTCTACAACAACATGACAACTCAATGCATTCATATCATTTGAAATTGTCCAAACATGGCAATCATGCACACTTTGTATTCGTGAATCCTTTTTAATAGTAGTTATAACTTCATCTATATCAACATCACTTGGTGTGCCTTCCATTAAAATGTTAATTGAAGATTTTGTGATACCCCAAGCACTTTTTAAAATAATAACGGAAACTAAAATACTTGCGATAGGATCGGCGATTGTCCATCCAAATGCCCAAATTAAAATAGCTGCAGTAATGGCGCCAACTGAACCTAATAAGTCTCCGATAACATGTAGAAAAGCTCCACGCATATTTAAATTGTGTGAAGTGTCGCCGCCTTTAAACATAAAGAATGCAACAACGATATTGACAATTAAACCGATAATACTAATGATTAACATTTCTTTTGATTGAACTTCAGAAGGAACAAAGAAACGTTTAATCGCTTCAAAAACAATCAAAATACTTATTACAAAAAGCGTTACACCGTTAAATAACGCTGCGAGTACTTCGAAACGTTTATAACCAAATGTTTTTGTAGTTGTGGCATTCTTTTCAGCATAAATAAATGCGACAAGTGCAACACCTAATGAGAATGTGTCGCTAAACATATGGATACCGTCAGATAGTAATGCCAAGCTGTTAGCAAGGAGACCGCCGATGATTTCGATAAACATATATAGACCGATTATTAAAAACGATATAAACAATACTTTCTTATTATTTGTAGTTACATGACTATGCATATGGTCATGATGATGATGTGAATGAGACATATTATAACCCACTTTCTTTAGGATGATTCGCGTGATGTATGGCTTGCTTTAACATAGTTGCTACGTGGATGTCATCTAATGAATAAATCATTGATTGGCCTTGTCGTTTTGCTTTCACAAGATGCACACTTTTAAGTAATTTTAATTGGTGCGAGACATTTGATTGAGATAAATTCAATTGATGTGAAATGTGACCAACACTTGCTTCACTGACTGATAACAATTCCATGATACGTATTCGATTGTAATCGCCTAATGCCTTGAAAATTTCAGTTACGCGTTCTAATGTATCTGTATGTATTTCTGAATATTGTTCTGACATTATATGATAATCCTTTCATATGAATATTTGTTCATATATTAATTTAATACGTTCCCAGTAGTATGTCAATTGATTTTTATAGTTGTAACAAGTTTTACATATCTCATAAAGTGGTATGGCATAGAGAATAATAAATAGGAGAGTGTTGTAAATGAATATTTTGGTTATAGGTGCTAATGGCGGTGTAGGTTCGTTACTAGTGCAACAATTAGCAAAAGAAAATGTACCATTTACTGCTGGTGTTAGGCAATCAGATCAACTTAATGCGTTAAAATCACAAGGTATGAAAGCAATTCTTGTTGATGTTGAAAATGATTCAATAGAGACTTTAACTGAGACGTTTAAACCATTCGATAAAGTTATCTTTTCAGTAGGTTCTGGAGGGAACACGGGTGCAGATAAAACAATTATTGTCGATTTAGATGGTGCTGTTAAATCAATGATTGCGAGTAAAGAGGCTAATATTAAACACTATGTCATGGTTTCAACATATGATTCGAGACGTCAGGCTTTTGATGATAGCGGTGATTTAAAGCCATATACAATAGCTAAACATTACGCTGATGACTATTTAAGACGTTCAGGTTTGAATTATACAATTTTACATCCAGGGGCACTTACAAATGCAGCAGGATCTGGAAAGATAGAAGCTGCACAATATTTTGATGGTAAAGGTGAAATTCCTAGAGAAGATGTTGCGACAGTATTAAAAGAAATTGTCACATCCAATCATTTTAATCACCAAGAGTTTCAAATTATTAGTGGTGAGCAGGACATTAAAGATGCTTTAACTCAATTTGAAATTGAAAAGGATTAATAAGGATAGTAAATATGATTTGAAGCGGGTTACGTTTTCGTAACTCGTTATTTTTTTGAAAATGATGAATTATAAGTATGAATAAGTACGTATTGTCTATGCATTTTACAAAGAATTTGAACAATGTATGGCACAACTATTAAAGTTGTTTATTAATTGGTATAATGGGCGAGTAAATTTAAAGGGAAATGTGTACAAATGTAAGAGAGATAATCTCTATGCTATTAATTTTTAAAAATGTTAAAGTACTGTAAATTTAAGTGAAGCGCTTTAATTGGCAGTACTGCAATGTTAGTAAATATGGTACAATCACTAATAGTTAATTTGAAATGTGGAAGTTTATAATACGATGTAAATGAGAACAAAATCAAAATATAATGGAACAACAACATCAGAGTTCTATTGCTTACTTAATCACAATGGAGGTGCAACAATGCCATTATTTTTACAACCAATTTTAAAAACAAAATTATGGGGCGGTCAACGTCTAAGTGAGTTTGGATATCAATTAGACAATGATACAACTGGGGAATGTTGGTGTGTGTCAGCACATCCAAATGGTACGAGCGAGATTATTAATGGACCATATCAAGGTCAAACATTAGACCGTATTTGGTCAGAACATCGTGAATTGTTTGGTGATTTCCCAAGCAAAGATTTTCCGCTTCTAACTAAAATAGTGGATGCAAGAGAATCACTTTCTATTCATGTGCACCCTGATAATTCTTATGCTTATGAGCATGAAAACGGGCAATATGGCAAATCTGAATGTTGGTATATTATAGATGCAGAAGAAGATGCAGAAATAGTTATAGGGACATTAGCAGAGTCTAGAGAAGAAGTTGCGAATCATGTTCAACACGGAACGATAGAGTCGATACTTAGATATATTAAAGTAAAACCTGGAGAATTCTATTTTATTCCAGCAGGAACAGTACATACTATTTCTTCAGGAATATTAGCATACGAAACGATGCAATCGTCAGACATTACATATAGACTTTATGATTTCAATCGTCAAGATAATCAATATAATGATAGACCGTTAAATATTGAAAAAGCTTTAGACGTTATTCAGTACAATGCACCATTACCTAATATTTTGCCTGAAAGCGAAATTATTGAAAACCATAAGTGTACACACATTGTATCGAATGATTTCTTTACATTGGTTAAATGGGAAATTTCTGGCACGTTAAATTATATGAAGCCTAGAGAGTTCTGTTTAGTTACAGTGTTGGAAGGCGAAGGGCAAATGATTGTCGATGGTGAAATTTTCAAACTGACTACTGGTACAAACTTTATTTTGACTTCTGAAGATTTGGATAGTGTCTTTGAAGGTGATTTCACATTGATGATTAGCTATGTGTAATAGTGTAATAACAATTTAGGAGTGAATGATTTGAAGCAATTTCTATATATTGCGTTAGTATGTGGTGTGATAGCAGGTCTTGGTGCTTTCTTACATATACCGCAGTATCCGAGCATGACAATTCCACGTATAGTAGCTATTTTAGGAATTATCAGTGCTATGTTGACTTTTAAAGACAAGCAAATCAGCGCCTCATTAAAGTTTAGCGCATTGTTAATTAATGTGCTGCCATTATGCGGTACCTTTGTAGCTTCAAATTAATTGTCGATAGCGCGTTTGAATATAATACAGTGCATTAACAGAAGAAATATGATTGTGTTAATGACATTGATGAAAATAAAGCACATCAACATAACCTCTCACTTGCATAGTAGTGAGGGGTTTTTTGTTGGTTTATATAAAATGAAGTAATTAATATTTAATGAAAATTAAGACATGATAAAATTCTAACGGCAGTATAGATATTTAAAAATGTGTATCAATGGCGCTATAGAGATAAGCAAGCATAGTGGTATCATATATAAATTTGTAATTTTTATTGCATAGTGTATGCAAGCATGTTTTTTATATGCAAAATAGGTAGCTAAATATGTTAAACTGTTTGTAACAATTTTTATCATTAAGACAGATATAATAAATAAAATATAGAAAACTGATTAAAAGGTATACAGTTGCTCGTATGTGTGTCCAACTGTATTTAGAGTCGCACTTGTTGTAAAGCAAAATAGTTCGACTTACTTAGAAGTGAAAACGATAAGGGTCTGGGACGTAAATTAATGTCCTGGGCGCTACAATGTTATAGGAAATGCGATTAAAATCGCAGTGAACAAAGGGTATACAGTTGTTCGCATACGCGTCCAACTGCATAAGAAACACTAAAAGAATGTAATTCATAGTGTTTCTAAAATTTATTCAGGTTAAGGAGTATTAAGATGACAGCAGAAACGAATTATTTTTGGTTGAATTGTGGATATAACCGTTGGAATCATAATGAACCGTTAGTAGGACAAACAGCTTTATTTGAATCAGGCGCACATTTTAACCCATCTCAAGGATTTAGAGCGTTTAAAAAGGCTAAAGTAGGAGATCAAGTCATCTTTTATCAAGTTCAGACGGATACTGGACTACTTGGATGTGGTGAAATTATTAGTGTTGAAACAGGTGCACAAAATAAAATACGTGTACAGTTTCGTTTTAATGAACAATTGAAACCATTAACAGCAGATTATTTAAAGCGTAGTGAAGCTTTGGAATTTCGTATAAGTAATATGAAAGAGACATTGTTCAATCAAATCACTGCAGAAGAGTTTGATTTAATAAGTGGTCTTGGTAAAGGCGAAATTAAGATACCGCGTTATTTCTTTTTAGCTGAAACTGAAGAATTTGAACCTGGAAACCAATATACGATTTATACGCACACGTACAACGGTATTAAACGTAATGGTTATCATTTTTATACTCAGTTAGAAGAAGGCGACAATATTATTTTTTATAATCGAACGAAAAATCAATCTGTCGTTGGAATTGGAGAAGTATCAAAGCATATTCATGAAAAACCACCAATTCCTGGTAGAACAAATAGTACAGTGATTGAAGTGTCTTATGAGAAAGACATTACACCGATTACATTAAGTACATTAAATAAGCATCCTAAATTGAAAAACTTATATTTCCTTCAAGAAAATGCAAAACAGGCTATTGCAAGTATGTCACAAGCACAGTATGATGCAATTATTGAAATGAGCGATAATAATGGATTGAAATCTCCATTTGAAATGGTTCAAAAACCAGATATGCTTGAAAGTGAAAAAGAAGAAGCGTTAAAGCCATTTATTTTACTTGTTGTAGATCGAAAAGAAGAAGGCTTAAAAGCGGCTAATGACTTATTGCAAAAAGCGAATGCAAATCCTGTTATAACAACAGGTCATCCTGATTTTTCAGAAGATATGCTTTATGGCAAGTATTTACCAAATGAAACAGGGGCATTATACTATCGTGAAGGGTTTATTACTCAATTAATGCCTAAAAAGGATAAAAGTTATTTAGTTATTGATAATTTTAATCGTATAGATACAGACATTTTCCAAACGTATATTAATGTGTTAGAAGGCTATGAAGTAACATTACCACGTTATAATAAAGACGGTAATATGATTAAATGGTCACGACAAAAAGATTCTTTCTATTATTTCAATCCTAATTGGCATATTGTAGGTATTACATATGACAGTTTAGAGGAAATTAAGGAGAAATATTCAGAGCAGTTTTTAAAATACACACGTATAGTCAAAGTCAAACATGACTAATGATATATGGTAGTTTTTGAAAAGAAGTAAGGATAGGATTAAAAATTGCATAATTGCATATTTGAATAACCGCATAAAGAAAAAATGACGGGTAATCAACCATAAGAGCTAATTAAGAGCTTATGATAGATTACTCGTTTTTATTTTAATAAATAATAAAGACAGTATATGAATATAAAAGAATTTATGTTACAGAATTAAAACTTTATATGAGTTTTCCAGTGGTATGTTGAATAAGACGAATGACCAAACGCTAAGTTAATAATAAGAAATAAGATTACACTGTAGATTGAGAAATTTAAAGTAAATAAAAAATACATTATACAATAAATATAAAACTGAAAAATAAATTTTATGGCAATTTCGTGTCGCGAGGACTTATCAAGTGACAACCTTGTTTAAATGTTTTTAAATTAGGAAAAATGACTATAAGTACTATTAAAGGAGCGAATAAATTATGCCAATCGTATATTATGATGGAAACTGTATATATTGTTATAACTATGTCATTTGGTTAATTCAACATGACCTACCAAGAAATTATCAATTTGCCACGTTAAAAGGTGAAGTTGGCCAACAATTTTTTAAACAACATCCAGAAGCGGCAAATAAAAATAGTGTGATTTTACAGAAAGGTGATCGTATATATTTTGAATCGCAGGCGATTATTAAACTAATCACAGCACTACCTAATCGAACTAAATTATTGGGCGTAGGTTTATGGCTTGTACCTAAACCAGTCCGTAATTTCGGTTATCGAATGTTTGCTAATAATAGAAATAGAATGTGGAAAACAACATGGCACCAACCAAATGATTATGAAAAATCGTTCTTTTTAGATGATAATGCGAAAGTAAAACTTACTGATTGATAAAACATACTTGCTAATTGATAATGGATATATTAGATGATGAATTAAAATTTAGGCATTTAAATAGCGGAACACTTTACGGTTAGATTAGAATAATTATAAAAAAGAGAGTAAAAACACTTTACAGATTAGAATTATTATAATATAATAATTAATATAAACAAGCAAGACGTAGACAATTTTAAGGAGTGTATTAAATATGAGTAATCAACAAGATGTTGTAAAAGAATTGAATCAACAAGTAGCAAACTGGACAGTAGCTTACACAAAGCTACACAATTTCCACTGGTATGTGAAAGGGCCTAACTTCTTCTCATTACACGTTAAATTTGAAGAATTATATAATGAAGCAAGCCAATATGTAGACGAATTAGCTGAAAGAATTTTAGCGGTAGGAGGAAACCCTGTAGGTACATTAACTGAATGCTTAGAGCAATCAATTGTTAAAGAAGCTGCGAAAGGTTACTCTGCAGAACAAATGGTTGAAGAATTATCACAAGACTTCACAAATATCTCAAAACAATTAGAAAACGCAATCGAAATTGCTGGTAATGCTGGCGATGATGTATCAGAAGATATGTTTATAGGTATGCAAACATCAGTAGATAAACATAATTGGATGTTTAAATCTTACTTAAGCTAATCTACAGATAAGTAATAATATAAATAAAAGCCAACACATAAATGGGGATACGCCCAGAATGTGTTGGCTTTTTGAGTTTAATCGCATTGTTAAAGAGCAATTAAAGTCAATTTAAATAAGTTACTCTGCGATTTCTAAAGCGATTTCCATCATTTGTGTAAATGAATTTTGACGTTCTTCAGGTGTAGTAGCTTCGTCACGTAAAATATGATCACTTACTGTGAAAATACCAAGTGCTTTTTTACCAGCATGAATCGCATTTAAATATAAACCAGCTGATTCCATTTCGATACCTAAAATACCCATTTTTTTCCAAGCATCATTGAATGTTGGATCGGCATTGTAAAATGTATCAGAAGATAATACGTTACCTACGTGTGTAGTAGCACCGATTTGGTCAGCGACATTTTTAGCTTTAGTTACTAACTCGAAGTCAGCGATAGGCGCGAAATGACCTGGAATATTGTATTGATCTACATAATTTGAATTAGTTGATGCAGCTTGTGCAATAATAACATCGTATAAGTTAACATTTTCTTGTAATGCGCCACAAGAACCGATACGAATGATTGTATCTACATCAAAGAAGTTGTATAACTCATATGAGTAAATACCAATACTTGGAATACCCATACCAGAACCCATTACAGAAACTTCTTTACCTTTATATGTACCAGTGTAACCAAACATGTTACGTACATCGTTAAATTGTTCAACATTTTCTAAAAAATTATCAGCAATATATTTTGCACGTAGCGGATCGCCAGGCATTAATACTGTTTTAGCAATTTTTACTCCATTTGGTTGAATATGTGGTGTACCTTTTGTCATTTGTTATCTTCTCCTTAATATTCATTAATAATTTTAAGATAACATTTGTTTCCCTTTTTTGCGAATTTTTGTACTATAGAATTAAAGAATTATAAAAATATAATCCTGATTAGCTTGTTGTCAAGTCATCGTTCATAATGAAGATATCACGTTCAATTGTATTGTTTGTTTATGGGAAATGAATTAATGTAATAGTATATGTATGCGGTTACATAAAAAGCGAACATCTAACCTGATATTTAAATGAACCTGACGCTCAATCAACTAATTTACAACCGTATTTTTATAATCAACCATAAAGGAGGAGATAGAAAATGAATAGTGCAAAATTGATTGATCACACTTTATTGAAGCCTGAGTCAACACGTA